>CAYVZR010000016.1:0-1943 GCA_964456195.1 uncultured Candidatus Izemoplasmatales bacterium
TTCGTTAATATTTATTTAATATTTGAATGAAAATATAGGTCTCATGACTGATTTTGATAGAAAAAACACCTTCATACCACAAATTTCAGTGTGAAGGTGTTTATTATAAATATATTACTTGTATGATTTTATGTTTGTTTTCTTTTCTAAATATAAAACCTCATTTAATACTTTGTATAACGGTTTATACATCCACAGTACTGTTATAAATCCTGTTGTAGCCATAATCAACTCAAACGGGATATCAGAAATTAAATAAGGAAGAAAGTTAGGTATTCCTGTTTGAATCATATTAAATGGAATAAACATCCATCCATATATAAATCCAAATACCATTGCAAATATTGCTAACTTGAGTTCACTTTTCGTTCTTCTCAATATTGTATGATAACTAAGTGGTATTAGATACCACGATAACATCATTGGAACCATGTAGAAAACATTAAATCCTCCCATATATAGACTATCTAAGAAAACATATGAAGTAATCATTATAATGCTTTCTTTAAAAGAGAAAACACTAACAAATAGAATAATCAATAAAACAGTTAATTGAACATTTGGTAAAAACATTAACAATTGTTCCTGTGTAAAAAGGATAGCAACTGAAAGTGCAATCATCAATAATCTTTTAGTTTCCATTAATTACCATCTCCAATCTCTGTGAATTCAAAAGTAAACACATCTCCATCATTTAATGACAGAGAGTCTATTCCTAATGTTGAATATACTTCATTCTCATAAATACCAATGTAATTATCAGACCAGTTTGTTTCTATCGTATCTATTTTCAATATTACTCTACTTCCAAATAATACAGGATCACAATTATCATTTATGTTATATGAACTATCTGCGCACATCAAATTGAAATCTTCATCTAATATCGAGAATAAAGTATCGGTTTCTGTAAAATCATATTTTCTATTATATATAGTATCTCCGATTTCATCAACAAGGATAATTGTAATTTCACCAAGTTTATCATTTTTATTTAGTTGTGAAAATATGACAAAACTAGCTATTGCGATCACTATAACTATTATTGAAATTACTAGTTTTTTCAATTTTCTCACATCCTTATTTTAATTAAAGTTATATGGGTTAACTGCTGAATATGTACTTGAATATACTTGATAAGCCACCAAAGCTAAAAATGCTTGAGGTGTACTAAAAGCTAAATCTTCTGTTTGTTCATCATTCTTTGCCCAATCAAATGAACCAGTTTCTGTTTGAAAGCTTAGCAAGCTTGTTATTAAGTTCCCTTCTAATTTCGTATAATCAGGACCTGTGGGATTAATCCCATTAGCAAGTAACCCTAAAATAACTTGAGAAATGCTTGATGCATTTTCAGTTCCAGGGTATGTTGTATCTCCCCAGATTATATCTCTAGTTTTAACTCCTCCACTATCAAGTTGAGAAGCGCTAATCCAAGTAGTAAACTCATCTATTAAGTCTTGAACTCCAGGTTCAGTAGTGTGACTACTGAGGGCTAAAATACTTACTCCACCTGCATCTAATCCAAGATCATAAGGAGTTGTTGTAGATAAATCCGCTATTGCCGCAGATAAATATGCAGAATAATCATATATGTAACTGAAGCTATCTAAAGCTAATAAAGCATAAGCAGTTTGACCATAAGGACCAACTGTTGCCATAGAATTTAATTCCACCATCAATGGGTAAGTATTAAATCCTGTGCATTGAAGTTTTATGATTGTTTTAAAGTAATCATTCACAGTAGTTACATTTGTCGAAGTAATCAGTGCCTCTACTTCTGGATCACTATTATGATAATTATCACTTAATAAATTTAATGCCGAAATGACATTGTAATCAATTGTTTCAGTGTTTACATAATTAGTTACTTGATTAAGTAAAAATAAGTTAATTGCTTTGTCTACTGCTTCTAAAGTAGTATCCCACCATACAACCTTAAATGA
>CAYVZR010000016.1:2043-24459 GCA_964456195.1 uncultured Candidatus Izemoplasmatales bacterium
TTGCATTTAAATTACATCCCGCCAATACTAAAATAAGTAAAAACACAGATGCCATAGAGAATAGTTTTTTCATAATTTCCTCCTTCTAAGTTTTATGAAATAAAAAAACCATCCTCCCGGATGATTAAACGTATAAATAACTAAAAAAATACCAAAGTTAAATAACGATATACTCATGACCCAGGAGTATTACAATTTATTAGATAGCTAGGTAGGTCTACCGGCTTGAATTCGTCCTACTATGCACCTTCCCGCTAAATAGCAGTGGTATTTTGCATTTCGTCCTTCGTACGGTTGCTGGGACAGCTTGAGATTTTAACTCAATTCCCTGTTATGTCTTACGACACCTAATATCTACACCATAATTCTATGCTTAAATAAAACAGTTGTCAATGAAAATAGACAACTATTTTCCTGTGCTTCCAAATCCACCATTTCTTACTTTGGTTACAGTTTCTTCATGAGGACTTACTAAATATTTTTGAAAGATTCCCTGAGCTACTCTTTCGCCTTTTTTAAGGACTGTAGTTTCTTTACCAAAATTATATAAAGAAACAAATATTGCACCATCATTATCTTTGTTACTATAATAATCTTTATCTATTATTCCAACATTGTTTGGAATTGTTAAATGATAATTTCTTGGTAAACTAGATCTTGGATAAAGCATTAAAACCTCATCATCTTGCATATAGGCTTTTAAGCCTGTAACACCAAGTTTAATTTCTCCAGGTTCTATTGAAATGTCTTCGACAATTGCAATATCATATCCTGCACTATGGAGAGTGCTTCTTTTAGGTAATTTTATATCCAGGTTCTCGTATCCTTTTGCTTTTTCAAAACCTCTCACGGTCTCATCTCCTTAAGTAATTTTAAAACGTAAAGTTCTCTTTCAGTCCAATTATATTCACTACCATTATCAAACTTCTCTTGATTAACTCTTATCGCTTCGTCTATTTTTACCCATCTTGGAACAAATTTTAATTTTTGTTCATAAACATCCAAATTTTGCTCGAATTGTTCATCATATACCTCACAAAAATAATAAAACGATCTTAAATAAAAGTACTTTCTATCATCGTAGATGTCATTATACATTTGATCAGTATAACCTAGTGGTTCATTTACACTACTAACTTTTTTTCCTACCTCTTCCAAAACTTCTCTTCTTAGAGCAATGTGTCTAATTTCATGTTCATTTACTCCACCACCAGGAAACTTGTACTCATTAGATTCTTTTGAATAAACAAGTAGTATCTTCCCATACTTTAAAATTATTGCTCGTACACTATCACGATATATTATTGGCTGATGTCCAAGTAATTTGTCTCTCTTATCGAATATCTTTAGTAATTTCACTTAAGCACAACAATCAACGAAGTCGCTGAATCAAACCCGTGTTTTCCAATGTATTCTTTTATCTTATCAGCCTTTTTTTCGAAATATTCAATATTATCAGAATCTTTTAAACTTGCCATAATTCGATCAAGTGTTTTATATAACCATTCTATTTCCTCTTTAGAATTTTTATCTTTTTTAGGGTAAGTTAAATCCCAAGCATCTTTTATAACTAAAGAACTTTTTTCTTTTAGTATTTTAAGAATATGATTACTTGAGAAAGTCTCTTCATGGAAATTTCCTCTTTCTCTATCTATTTCCGCTGCGAAATGATGTAATAATAGGTGACTTTTTTGACGTTTATCAAGATTACTATTTACCATTTCACAAAAAACAAGAGCACCGCCAGGTTTTAGAACTCTTTCCATCTCGCTTAATGAAGTTTTAATATCTTCTAAATGATGAAGTGAATTTGATAAACATACAAAATCGAAGGAATCATCTTCAAATTCCATATCAAGAACATCCATTTTAAAGAAATTTATTCTCTCATCTTTAAAATGATGTTTACATCCTTCTATTGTCGCGTTAACAAGATCAATTCCAATTATTTCACAAAAATTATCTGTAAGCTGAGTTATGATTGAAATAAAGTTTCCATTTCCTGTACCTATATCAAGTATTTTGGAATTGACTTTTTCACTAAATAATGCTGTTAATTTTTTCATAGCATTCACCCTTAATGTTATTAGTCAATAATATTATAACATAATGTAAAGGTTTACAATAGTGATTTTTCCGCCAACTAGACACATCTATATAAAAAAAAGGACTTTTGTCCTTTTTTACTCGCTAACAGCAAATTTCAGCTCTGCAGTAACGGCAATTTCTCCATTTACTGTTGCTATTGCAGTACCAATCCCAATAGGTCCTCTTTGTTTACTAATTACAACTTCAAGCTTCAAAGTATCTCCTGGAATTACTTTTCTCTTAAATTTACACTTATCTATTCCTGCAAAATATGCAATTTTTCCTTTATTTTTTTCCAAAGCTAAGAGAGCCACAGCTCCCGTTTGAGCTAACGCCTCAACAATCAAGACTCCTGGCATAATATGTTCTTCTGGAAAATGTCCCATAAAATGCATTTCATTCACACTTACATTCTTGATTGCAACACATGATATTCCAGGTTCAAGTTCAATAACTTTATCTATTAATAAGAATGGATAACGATGTGGAATGATTTTTTGAATCTCATTACTATTTAAAACCATAAATATTACCCCCTAAATTTTTTAAATGCTATTGTGGCATTATGTCCACCAAATCCAAGTGAATTAGAAATAGCAACTTCTATATTTTTTTCTTTTCCTACATTCACAGTATAATCTAAGTCACACTCTGGGTCAAAATTTTTGTAGTTTATTGTTGGTGGAACAAAACTATCTTCAATTGCTTTTATGCAAAAAATAGCTTCGACTGCACCACTTGCTCCAAGCAAATGACCAGTCATTGATTTTGTACTAGAAATACTCAACTTTTTAACGTGTTCCCCAAAAGCTCTTTTTATAGCCAAAGTTTCTGTTTTATCGTTCAAAGGAGTCGAGGTTCCATGTGCGTTAATATAATCAACTTCTTCAATCTTAATTTTACCATCTTTAAGAGCCATTTCCATACATTTCTTAGCTCCATCAGCTAGCGGATCTGGACTTGTGATATGTGAAGCATCACATGTAGCTCCATATCCAACAATTTCACCGTATATTTTAGCTCCCCTAGCTATTGCTCTAGAGTATTCTTCAAGAATAATAGTACCCGCACCTTCGCTCATTACAAATCCACTTCTATTTTTATCAAACGGATTACTAGCATTGCTTGGATCGTTAGATTTATTCAAAGCTTGCATCACTGTAAATCCGCCGATTCCTAAAGGAATTAGGCTTGCTTCAGCTCCACCTGCAATAACCACTTCAAGATAACCATCTCTAATTGCTCTAAATGCATCTCCAATAGAATTAGTAGCACTAGCACAAGCAGTAACTACTGATGTTGTCATTCCGTGAATCCCATATTCAATAGCAATATTTCCAGCAGCAATGTTTATTATTGCACTAGGAATAAAGAAAGGACTAATTCTATTATATCCTCTTTCTTTTGCTTTATCTTCTTGATTAGCAATAGTTTCAAGACCCCCAATTCCACTAGCATAGTAAACTCCAATAGTATCAGTATCTTCTTTTTCAAAGTCTATTTTCGAGTCAATCACAGCCTCTTTTGTAGCAACCAATGCATGTTGAACAAAACGGTCTAATCTCTTTGCTTGTTTTCTCCCAAAAAATTCTACAAAATCAAAATCTTTGACTTCTCCGCCAATTCTAACATCAAGTTCACTCGCGTCAAAACGTTTAATGAAGTCAATTCCATTTACTCCTTTTTTTGCACTGTCCCACATATCTTTCACATTATTTCCTATTGGGCTAATGGCACCAAGGCCTGTTATAACTACTCTTCTTTTCATTATACATTTCCTCCGATTAATCTCATTAAATCATTCCACCATTAACACTAATAACTTGTCCAGTAATGTAACTTGCTTTTTTACTAGCTAAGAACAAAACAGTATCTGCTACATCTCGCGCTGTTCCAAATTTGTTTAAAGGTATTTGAGCAAGGTATTGTCCCTTTACTTCATCTGATAAAGCATCAGTCATTTTAGTTTGAATGAATCCAGGAGCAACTGCATTACAAGTAACACCTCTTGATCCA
This sequence comes from uncultured Candidatus Izemoplasmatales bacterium, assembly GCA_964456195.1. Taxonomy (GTDB): domain Bacteria; phylum Bacillota_I; class Bacilli_A; order Izemoplasmatales; family Izemoplasmataceae; genus JAFGXW01. Next base: position 6,148 of record CAYVZR010000016.1, read on the forward strand.
AATTCTTTTGCGAGAGACTTTGTAAGCCCAATAATTCCCGCTTTACTTGCAACATAATTAACTTGTCCAGCATTCCCTATTATCCCAACCACGCTTGCTATATTAACAATTTTACCTGCTCTATTTTTCAACATGTGTCTTGTAACACTTTTACACATATTCCAGGTACCTTTTAAGTTTACATTAATAACACTATCGAATTCTTCTTCACTCATTCTCATCATTAAATTATCTCTAGTGATTCCTGAGTTATTTACAAGAATGTCTACTTTTCCGAATGATTTTATAGCTGTATCTATGATATTTTTAGCTTGATCAAGTATTGAAACATCACCCTTGACAGCAATTGCTTTTCCACCAAGATTTTCAATTTGTGCTACTAAATCAAATGCTGATTCTTCTTCAAATAAGTAATTTGCTACAACATTCGCATTTTCAGATGCAAATTGTAAACAAATTTCTTTACCAATTCCCGTATTCCCACCTGTTACAATAACTGTTTGATCTTTAAAAGATCCCATAATTATTCCTCCTTTAAAAATTCTAGTAATTTTTTCAATGTTTTTATATCTTCGACGTTATAAATGTCTAGTTTTCTATCTATCTTTTTCACAAAACTACATAAAGTTTTCTTAGGTCCAATCTCTATAAATGTCGTTGCTCCTCTTTCAATTAGTTTTTCAATCATTTGATAGAATCGAACACTATTTGTTATTTGATCTACCATGCTGTCTTTTATGTTTTCCTTATAAAAGTCACCTGACACATTAAGTAATATATCGCCTTTTGGTTCTAACAAATTAATGCCCTCTAAATACTCGCTAAATTTTACACTAGCATCAACCATTAAGTCTGTATGAAATGGACCACTAGTATTCAATAAAATCGCTCTTTTAGCTCCTGCTTTTAAAGCTTGTTCATTAATATTTAAAACCGCTGATTCAACCCCTGAAATCACTAATTGCCCATAAGTGTTGTAATTAGCTATTTTAACATACTCTTTTGATGCGTTTACTAGTTCTTCAAGTACACTAGTTTCCAGTCCTAATATAGCACTCATTTTTCCTTCAACTTTGATTGAAGATTCAGACATAAATTGTCCTCTTTTTTGGAGAATCTTTAACCCAGTTTCAAAATCATATACTTCTGTGTTTAATAATGCTCCATATTCTCCAAGCGATAATCCGATATTATAATCAGCTTGAATGCCACTTATCTTTAATACTTCTAAGATTGCTGCATACAATGTAAACATCGCTACTTGAGTATACAAAGTATTATTTAATTTTTCTTCATTATTAAACATAATATCTTTTATACTATACCCTAAAATAGAATCAGAAAAATCAAAGATTTTTCTTACTTCTTCATAATTATCGTATAACTCTTTTCCCATTCCAACATACTGTGATCCTTGACCTGAAAACATAAATACTTTTTTCATTAAAGTATTCCTTTATATACAAGGCTATTTAAAAATATATCATCTAGGATTTCCTTGACACTTCTAATTTCTTTTACAAGTCCTGAGCTTTGTCCAGCCATTATACTTCCGTTATCCATATCTCCTTCAAACACAGCTTTTCTTAAAGAACCAAGCGTAAGCATTTCTAGTTCCTCTAATTTTATTTCACCAAATTTTGTCATCTCTATATATTTTTTTGACATTTTATTTTTAATAACTCTAACCGGTGCACCAGTATTTCTACCAGTTACAACAGTATCTGTATCTTTAGCTTTTACAACTCTATTCTTATAATTTACATGGATTGGGCACTCTTTACTTGCTAGTAGCACAGTTCCAATTTGTACACCTTTTGCACCAAGTGCAAAAGCAGCATCAAGACCTCTATGATCTGCAATACCACCTGCAGCAATTACTGGTATGTCAACTGCATCGCAAACTTGTGGAACCAATGTAAATGTAGTAGTTTGTCCAATGTGTCCTCCAGCTTCAGTGCCTTCAACAACCAAAGCATCAGCACCACTTCTTGCAAGTCTCTTAGCAAAAGCAACACTAGGAACTACAGGAATTACTATTATTCCTGCTTCTTTCCATTTTTTCATATAAATACCAGGATTACCGGCTCCCGTAGTAACAACTTGTACTCCTTCTTCAATAATCATTTCACTTATTGCTTCTGCATGTGGGCTCATTAACATAATATTAACTCCAAAAGGTTTTGTAGTTAATGCTTTTGTTTTCCTAATTTCATCACGTACTCTGTCAACATCCCATCCTCCTGATCCTACAAGTCCAAGTCCGCCTGCATTACTTGTTGCAGCCGCAAGCTGATGTGTGGCAATATTAGCCATTCCACCTTGTATTATTGGATACTCAATATTTAATAAGTCTCTTATATCTTTCATGTTGTCCTCCTAAAGTTCGATAAGTGCTCCGCCCCAAGTTAATCCTCCACCAAAGGCTACTGTAATAAACTTATCCCCTTTTTTCAAAAATTTAGTTTTTAATGCTTCATCTATTGCAAGTGGAACACTTGCTGCAGATGTATTTCCATATTTACTTATGTTTAAAAACATTTTATCCATTGGAAACTTTAAATCTTTTGCTGCTTTAGTAATAATTCTCTCATTTGCTTGATGAGCTACTATTGAATCTAAATCATCCAATACTAAATCATTTCTTTCCAATAACTCATTTACTGTATTAGGTAATATTCTTGTAGCGAATTTGAATACTCCACTACCTTTCATATGAATATGGTCTTGCTTGCTTACAACATTTGTTGTAGGGTCTTTGATATCTACATTCTTACATATTAATAAATCATTTGTGTCTCCTCTAGAACCACAAATTACATCTTTAATTCCATTATACTCACTTTTCGAAATAATCATAGCGCCAGCTGCATCTCCAAATAAAACACATGTGTTTCTATCGCGCCAATCAGTAAGTCTTGTTAATGTTTCAGCTCCAACAATAAGAGCATTATTATAAGCCCCACTCTTAATCATTTTATCTGCTATATTTAAACAATATAGAAATCCACTACATGCAGCATTTACATCAAATGCCATAACTTCATTCAAGTTAAGTCTTGCTTGAAGTAATTGAGCAATTCCCGGAAAATGATTATCAGGGGTAACTGTTGCTACTATTACTAAATCAATATCTAAAGGATCAATTTTAGCATCTTCAATAGCTCTTATTGATGCCATTTCAGCTAAATCTATTGTTCCTTGATCTGTAACAATATGTCTTTCTCTAATACCTGTTCTCGAATGAATCCATTCATCACTTGTATCTACAAATTGTTTCAAATCATCATTTGTCATCATTTTTTCTGGAACATAACTTCCTGTTCCAAGTATTTTTGTATAAATCACTTTTTCACTCTCCTAAAGGTTATCGTAGTTAAATCGTTGGAAGAAACCAAAGTTTCTGTATTTCTTCATTCTAGTATCCCTTAACTCTTCTCCTGTTAATTTTCTAAGTTTATATAATTCTTCTAAAATAGCTTTCTTGGTATTTTGGAAAGTCAAAGTTCTGTCAAAGTGTGCTCCTCCAAGAGGTTCCTTGACAATTCGATCAATAATTCCAAACTCTTCTAAATCATAGCTTGTTAGTTTCATAACCTCAGCGGCTTCACTTGCAAGAGATGCATCTTTCCAAAGGATAGTTGCATATCCTTCAGGACTTAATATTGAGTAAATAGCATTCTCTAACATAACAACTGTATTTGTTACTCCTAGGGCTAAGGCTCCCCCACTTCCTCCTTCGCCAATAATAACGGCAATTGTTGGAACGGTTAAATTACTCATCTCAAGAAGATTTCTAGCAATAGCTTCTCCTTGTCCTCTTTCTTCAGCTTCTAATCCAGGATAAGCACCCGGTGTATCTATTAATGTAATAATAGGTCTTCTAAATTTATCTGCTTGTTTCATCAATCTTAAAGCTTTTCTATATCCCTCAGGATGAGGCATAGCAAAATTACGCTTAAGATTTTCGTCTAAACTTTTCCCTTTTTGTTGGGCAATTATTGTAACAACATTCCCATTAATCGTCCCAATACCACCAATTATAGATTTATCATCACGAAATAATCTATCACCTTTTAATTCAATAAAATCATCGCAAATATATTCAATATAGTCTTTTGCAGTTGGTCTATACTGATGTCTCGCAAGTAAAACTCTGTCCCAAGGAGTAAGGTTTGTCATTGTAGTTTGTTTGTAATTTTCAATCTCTAGTTTTAATCTATCTGACATTTCTTTATTGCCAAGATCATCAATTTTACTTTCTAACTCACGAACTTTTCGTTCTTTATCTAATATATTCATTATTGTACCCTCCTATGTAAAAATAGAAGTTTTGATAAAACACCTTTTAAATCGTGTCGATCTACTACTTTATCAATAAACCCTTTTTCCTCCATAAACTCAGATCTTTGGAATCCTTCGGGTAGTTTTTGATTAATTGTTTGTTCAATCACTCTTGGTCCTGCAAATCCAATTAAGGCATTTGGTTCAGCTAAAATAATATCACCAAGAGATGCAAAACTCGCAGTAACTCCTCCGGTAGTAGGATTAGTTATTACACTAATATATAGTAATCCCATCTTTGAATGTTTTAATACAGCTTGGCTCGTTTTTGCCATTTGCATTAAACTAAATATCCCTTCTTGCATTCTAGCTCCACCACTCGCAGTAAATATAATAACTGGCAATTTCTTATACATTGCATACTCAAAACTTTTAGTGACTTTTTCTCCCACAACGCTTCCCATACTTCCCATTAAGAAGTAACTGTCCATTATTCCAATTACTGTTGGAGCACCATTTATCTCAGCATATCCATATATATATGCTTCGTCTAATTTAGTTTTTTCTTTATAATCAAAGATCTTTTCTTCGTATCCATCTTGGAACAATGGGTTAAGAGTAATATACCCATGTCCCTTTTCTACAAAAGTACCTGAATCCACTGTGATTTTTAAACGATCAATTGATCTTACTCTAAAATGTTCTCCACAGTTTTTACAGACAAACATATTTTCAATTGTGTTTTTCATATGTACTATCTCTTTACATTTTGGACATTTTTCATATAACCCTTTTGGTACATCTATTTTGGATGATGCAATTACTGTTTTACTACGAGATACTTTTAATTTGCTTTTTAAATTGCGTCTATTTTCAAGTGTTTTAACTAAATTATTCATAGTGATCATATCCTAACAAAGTATCAATTGTTTTAGAAATAAATCCCGTATCAAATGAACCTTTTACGTAATCAGAGTTATTTAAAATCATATAACAAAAGTCTTGATTTGTCTTAACTCCGTCAATTACTAATTCTTCTAAAGTAGCTCTCATTTTCATTATTGCTTCTTCTCTTGTTTTAGCATGAACAATTACTTTTCCAAGCATTGAATCGTAAAAAGGCGGGATTTGATATCCCGTGTAAATGAAACTATCAAATCTAACACCATGTCCACTAGGAACATGAAGTAATCCTATTTTCCCTGGACTTGGTCTAAAATCAAATTTTGGATCTTCAGCATTAATTCTACATTCAATACTATGCCCACTTAATACTACATCATCTTGTTTGAAGCTTAGTTCAAGGCCTGCTGCAATATTAATCTGTTCTTTAATTATATCAATACCAGTTACCATTTCAGTTACTGGGTGCTCAACCTGAATTCTAGTATTCATCTCTATAAAGTAAAAAAGACCATCTTTTAAAAGAAACTCAATAGTACCAGCATTCTCATAACCAACACTTTTACTTGCCATTATTGCAGCCTCACCCATTTTCTTTCTTAACTTATCGTCAATTAAACTAGGAGCTTCTTCAATAACTTTTTGATTCCTTCTTTGGATAGAACAATCTCTTTCGCCGAGATGAACAGTATTTCCATACTTATCAGCTAATATTTGAAACTCTATATGCTTAGGATTAATAATATATTTTTCTAAATACATTGTTCCATCCCCAAAAGCATTAACTGCTTCACTCTTTGCAGTCTCATAAGAATTGTTAAATTCATCAATATTGTAAGCAACACGCATTCCTCGTCCGCCACCACCGCTACTTGCTTTAATTAAAACAGGGAAGCCAATCTTAACAGCCAGTTCTCTTGCCTCATTGATATTTTTAAGAGCTCCTTCACTTCCAGGTACTACAGGAACTCCAACTTCTATCATGATTTCTCTAGCTTTAGATTTATTTCCCATTTTACTTATTACTTTTCCAGATGGTCCGATAAAACGAATACCACATTCATTACACAATGTTGAAAAATCACTATTTTCACTTAAAAATCCAAATCCTGGATGAATTGCTTCTACACCTTTACTGATTGCTGCAGAAATAATATTTTCCATATTTAGATAAGAATCAATACTTTTTGCTCCACCCACGCATACAGCTTCATCAGCTATTTGTACATGCAAGCTATCTTTATCAGCACTTGAATAAATCGCCACAGTTTCAATTCCCATCTGTTTACAAGCTCGAATTATTCTGACTGCTATTTCACCTCTGTTAGCAATTAAAATCTTTTGGAACATTATTCTTTAATTTCCATTACAACCTGATCATATTCGACCATAGAAGTGTCCTTAACATTAATACTCACTATTGTTCCGCTTACTGGAGAAGTTATTTCGTTCATAACTTTCATAGCTTCAACTATAAATAATACATCTCCAATATTTACTTTTTGATTAATCCTAACAAAAGGTTCGCTTTCAGGTGATGGTGAATGATAAAAAGTACCTACTAGAGGCGCTTTTACTAAATAATTATTGTTTGCTTCTTCTAACTCACTCTCACCGTCTTCCTCTTTTACTTGAACATTTTCAGTAAAAGAGGATACCGGCAATCGAGAAGGAGTTGAAAAATATTTATTGTCTTCTTTTTCTAACTTAATAGAAAAGTCTTTATCATTTATCTCTAACTTATGAATCTTTGATTCCTCAAATTCCTTCATAAGATTTCTTATTTGTCTTAAATCCATAATTCCCTCCAGTTCTTTTTTTATTAGTAATATACCTAATAAAAAAAACAAGTAAAGATTTTCAACAGAAAATCCTTACTTTTGGCTCTCAATAAAATCAACAATTTGTTGAACAGTTTTAAAAGCTTGTGCCACTTCGTCGCTTACACTAATTTCGAATTCGTCTTCAATAGCCATTACTAATTCAACAGCATCAAGTGAATCAGCTCCTAAATCATCATTTATATCTGCTTCCAAAGTAACTTGAGAAGTTTCTACTCCTAATTCATCTACTATAATTTGTTGTAGTTTTTTAAATACCATAATTATATCCTCCTTTATAATAAATTTACTCTATTTTAACTCGACATAAGGTACTTGTCAATTTATTTTGATGTTCAAAGTATAATTTACATTTTCATATTAACGAGCTCTCATATGTTAAAATTCGACATATGTTAGGATACACATGTATTATGACATCAATTTTGATTGCTAATCAAAATAAATATGATATAAAAGTGGCTAAAACACTAAATATAGTGATAATTGTTAAGTATGAGTTATATGCGGACACAGTCATATATATTAGTGCATTTACAACTATCAAAATCATCAATATATACAAAATAATCTTATTTATAAACTTTACACTTTTCATAGTATTTATGAAAAGTGTAATAAAAAAAGCGAGTAAATTTCTCGCTTTTTATAGGTTCCCTGCTTTTGCTTTTTGAACATTCTTTTTTAAATCACTCTCAGCTTGGAAAAAATCAACACTACGACGCTTGTTTTCTTCAATGCGCTCTTTTCTAACTTTATCAAGTTGATTCATTGCATCAACCTTATTTAACCCTACTTGTGCTTCTTGGGCAATGACATTGACAATATTATTTTGATGTTCAACAATACCGTTGATAATAACTGTAAACATTTCTTTTTCACCCGTCACCATCTTTATATATCCAGTGTCAATTGAACTAATTATTGGAATATGATCTTTCATAATAGCGAATTCGCCATTCATTTGTGAAGTAACAACTACATAATCAACTGCTTCATTATATAAATCTCCACGGGGTGTAACAACACTTATTTTCATTAGTATTCCCCCTCTATTTTAGTGATTCTGCTTTTTTAATTACATCCTCAATACTACCCACAAGACGGAATGCATCTTCTGGTAAATGGTCGTATTTTCCTTCTAAGATTTCTTTGAATCCTTTGATAGTTTCCTTAACGGGAACATATGATCCTTTTTGTCCTGTAAACTGTTCTGCAACATGGAAGTTTTGAGATAAGAATAATCTAACTCTTCTAGCTCTATGAACTACAAGTTTATCATCTTCGCTTAATTCATCCATTCCTAATATTGCGATGATATCTAACAATTCATTATATCTTTGGATTGTTCTTTGGATTTCTCGAGCGATATCATAATGTTCTTGTCCTACTATTTCAGGAGACAAGGCACGTGATGTAGAAGCAAGTGGATCTACTGCTGGGTAGATTCCTTCTTCACTTATTTTACGTGAAAGGTTTGTTGTTGCATCTAAATGTGTAAATGTTGTTGCTGGTGCTGGATCTGTATAATCATCAGCTGGAACATATACAGCTTGAATAGATGTAATTGATCCGTCTTTTGTTGAAGTAATACGTTCTTGTAGTTTACCCATTTCTGTAGCAAGAGTTGGTTGGTAACCTACCGCACTTGGCATACGGCCAAGAAGCGCTGAAACCTCACTACCAGCTTGAGTAAATCTAAAGATATTATCTATAAATAATAAAACATCTTGTTTTTCTGTATCTCTAAAATGCTCAGCCATTGTAAGACCTGTTAATCCTACTCTCATTCTAGCTCCAGGCGGTTCATTCATTTGCCCAAACACCATTGCTGTTTTTTTAATAACCCCTGATTCTGTCATTTCAAAATAAAGGTCATTTCCTTCTCTTGTTCTTTCACCAACACCTGCGAACACACTTATTCCACCGTGTTCTTGTGCAATATTGTTTATTAGTTCCTGGATAAGTACTGTTTTCCCTACTCCAGCTCCACCAAATAAACCAATTTTTCCACCTTTTATATATGGTGCTAGTAAGTCTACAACCTTAATCCCTGTTTCAAGGATTTCAATATCACTATTTAACTGATCCAATTTAGGTGCAGGTCTATGGATAGGGCTTTTCATTACACCCTTAGGTAGTTCTTCTTTTCCATCAATTAATTCTCCAAGTACATTAAATATTCTTCCTAAAGTTTCTTTACCTACAGGTACACTAATTGGTGCACCAGTATTAGATACTTCCATTCCTCTTACAACACCATCACTTGAATCCATAGCAATTGTACGAACAACGTTATTTCCTAAATGTAAAGATACCTCTAGAGTAAGTTTAATCGGAATACCATTATTATCTTCAGCTTTAATATCTACTTTTAAAGCATGATTAATTTCTGGTAAATTTTCAGCAAATTTAACATCTATTACTGGACCCATTACCTGAACTATTTTACCTTTATTCATAATATCCTCCTTTAGTTAACCGCGTTAGCTCCACCAATTATATCAGTTAACTCAATAGTTATTGCAGCTTGTCTTGCGCGGTTATAATGAAGTTGAAGAGTATCAATTACCTCTTCTGCATTATCTGTTGCACTTTTCATAGCTGTCATTCTAGAAGCATGTTCACTAGCTTTAGCTTCTAAAATTAATCCATACAATGTGTTTTCAACATACATAGGAATTAGATGATCAATTATCATCTGTGGGCTTGGTTCATAATTATATATTAACTTCATTCCGTTATTTATTTTAATTTTCTCTTTTGGATTGTGTCCATTTATAATTGGAATAATTTGTGTATATTTCACTTCTTGTGTAATTGTATTTACAAAGTGGTTATAAAATACAATAATACTATCTATTTTTTCATTCAAGTAATCTTCTTGGAACATTTTAGTAATCTCACTAAAATCAATGAATTGAATGTCATCACGAACATTTATCGGTTCTTCATTCAGTAACTCATATTTCATTCTTTTAGCATAACTAAATGCTTTAAATCCAATCGGTGCAACTACAAATTCATCACGTGATATGTGATGTCTATCAATATGTGCACTAAAAGCTTTGAACACACTTGAATTATAAGGACCAGCTAGTCCTCTATCACTTGATACAAGAATATAACAAATTTTACCAACTTCACGATCTTCCAGCATAGGATGGCTAACTAATATGTCATCCTCTAATATATTATCTATCATATCTCTAAGACGATACATTAAAGGTCTGTAACCTTTAATTGCACGTTCAGCTTTTTTAAGTTTGGAAGCACTAACCATGTGCATAGCTTTAGTAATCTGTGATGTCTTTTTTGTAGCTGTAATTCTTGATTTTATTTCTCTCATCGATGCCATTTTAACACCACCTTAAATGAATATTTTTTTGAACCTAGTAATTACTTCATCAATTTTTTTAATTTCAGGTAAATCGTTAGTTTCAACTATCTCATCAAGTATTTTTTTACCTTCGGAATCATTATTAAAATAGTCATGAAGTCCAGCTTCAAAACGTTTCATATCTGGAAGCTCTACGCTATCTAGATGTCCATGAGTTAGTGCAAAGATACTAACAACTTGTAACTCAACATCAACTGTAGCATGGAGTCCTTGTTTTAATATTTCAACAGTTCTTCTTCCGCGTTCAAGACGAGCTTTTGTAGCATCATCTAAGTCACTACCGAACTGTGTAAATGCTTCAAGTTCACGATACGCTGCTAAATCTAAACGAAGTGTTCCTGAAACTTTTTTAATTGCTTTAATTTGAGCACTACCACCAACACGTGATACTGATAGTCCAGCATTGATTGCTGGTCTAACACCACTATAGAATAAATCACTTTGCAAGAAGATTTGTCCATCTGTGATACTGATAACATTTGTTGGAATATAAGCACTAATATCTCCAGCTTGTGTTTCAATTATTGGAAGGGCGGTAATACTACCTCCACCAAGTTCATCATTTAATTTCGCTGCTCTTTCAAGTAATCTTGAATGAAGATAAAATACATCTCCAGGATATGCTTCTCTTCCTGGTGGTCTTCTAAGCAAAAGACTTAACTCACGATATGCAATCGCATGTTTTGTTAAATCATCATAAATTATTAAAACATCTTTTCCAGCAAACATATATTCTTCACCCATAGTTACACCTGTATATGGAGCTAAGTATAATAGTGGTGAAGGCTCACTAGCCGAGGCACTAACAATAATTGAATAATCCATCGCACCATATTGTTTTAGTGTTTCAAAAACAGTAGCCACTGTACTCTCTTTTTGTCCTATAGCAACATAGATACAAATAACGTCTTTTCCTTTTTGGTTGATGATTGTATCAATCGTAATAGCAGTTTTACCTGTTTGTCTATCGCCGATTATTAACTCTCTTTGTCCACGTCCAATAGGAACTAAAGCATCAAGCACTTTAATACCAGTTTGTAATGGCTGGTTAACTGATTTACGACTCATAACACCTGTTGCTTTTCTTTCAATAGGTCTCATTTTAGTCGAGTTAATTTTACCCATACCATCAATTGGTTGTCCAAGTGCGTTAACAACTCGTCCTATAATTTCATCACCAACAGGAACTTCTAAAAGGCGACCTGTAGTCTTAACTACATCCCCTTCTCTAACTGATGTACTTTCATCAAGTAAGATTGCTCCAACATGATCAGTTTCCAAGTTTAATACTAACCCATAAACATCTCCAGGAAATAGCAATAACTCTCCACTCATCGCGTTATCTAGTCCATGAACTAATGCAATCCCATCACCAACGCTAATAACTGTACCAGTACTTTCTGTTTTAATATCTTTCTCATATTTTTTAATCTGTTCTTTTATTAAAGAACTAATTTCAACTGGATTAATTTTACTCACTTTCTCACCTCGAATCATTTAGTCAAATTGGCTTTAAGATTATGTAAATAATTGTTGATTGTGTCATCCAGCACTTTGCCTTCAAACTCAATTCTCATTCCTCCAACAATTGATTCATCAACAACATTATTAAGCTCAATTTTTCTATTATGTTTCTTCTCTAGATTTGCAATTAATTGTGTAGTTTGCGATTTTGATAATAACTTGTTTGAGTAAGCAACTACTTTCATCACTTTGTTTTGATTATCGACAATCTTAGTAAACTCTAGGTAAATATCATCAAGCAATTCAATACGAAGATTATCGATTAATACATATACAAAGTTTTTGATTAAATCATTAGATAAAACACTACTAATGATTTCTTTTTTTGCGTTTTTAGTAATTTTAGGATGAATTAAGAAATTATAGATTTCAGTGTCAATTGCGCTGTTTAAGTCTTTTAAATCTGATTGAACTATCTCTACTTTTTTTTCTTCCAATGCTAGGCCAAATAAGGCTTCAGCATATTGAAAAGCGACATAACTCATTAATTAATTACCTCTTTAGTTACGCTCTCAAGCAGTTCATTTTTTGTGTTTTCATCTATTTTTTCTTTAATTACTTTTTCAGCCATAAGCACTGCAACACTAACGATTTCATCGTTAATACTACTTCGTGCCTTTTCAATTTCACTATCTATTTCTTTTTTAGCATTATCTATAATTATAGAAGCATCATTTTTAGCTTTCCCGACAATATCAGTACGCTCTTTCTCTCCTCGAGATTTTGCATCTTCAATTACATCTTTTGCGCTTGATCGAATTTTATCAAATTCAACCTGAGATTCTGTCTTAATAGTTTGTGCTTCTAAATTAGCTTGACTTGCTTCGTCATACTCTTTTGCCATATGTTCTTTTCTACCTTCTAAATAATTAGTTATATTATTCCAAAAGAAGAATCTAACAACAAGAAACAATAGTAAAGTTGAGGCAATCTGAATTGCCATTTCTCTAGGACTTACTTTGATAGCCCCTTCAATAAATTCTTTTATAACCTCAGCAACGTATTCCATAGGAATTGCCTCCTTTGTTTACTATTTTTTCTAAGTAGCGAATATTAAAATAATTGCTACGATAAGTCCATAAAGACCTGTTGTTTCAGCAACTGCTTGTCCTGTAATCATTAATGTTCTAATGCTTGATTCTGCTTCAGGTTGGCGTCCAAGTGCTTCAACCGCTTTACCAGCTGCATACCCTTGCCCGATACCAGGACCAATCCCAGTTAAAACTGCAATACCTGCACCTAAGAAAGCCATTCCTTGTGCGAAAAATTCTGTAAATTCTGCCATAATTTTGTTTCCTCCTTATTAATATTCTTTTAACTTTTTATTTCTCTTTTTATATATAAACTGATTTCTCAGTAAATAACTTATTTATTCTGACACTGCCATACTTAAGAAAATAGTAAATAACATGAAATATACGTAAGCTTGAATTGCTCCAAAGAAGATATCGAAAATTGCATGAATCATAATTGCTCCCGCACTAACTCCAAATATTTGAACAAATCCATATCCTAATACTCCAAGAATATCGCCACCAAGTAATTCAGAAAACATAAGTCCCACACTATGAGATAATCCATAAACGATAATCCCAATTATTGCTCCACTGAGTAAGTTACCAAATAAACGAATACCCATTGCGAACGGAGTTGACATTTCACCAATTAAGTTAATTGGTAAAAACAAAGGGTGTGGATCCATTAAGTCTTTAGCTCTTTGTTTTGGTTTCTTAACAATTAATGCTGCTACTTGAATTGAACCAAATGCTAATATACTAAATCCTAATGCAACACTTATATTTGATAATGGTGTTGAAAGTCCCCATAAAGCTGCAGTATTTGCAAATAATAAAAATAACAATATTGTAAGCATATATGGAGTAAATACCTTCCAGTTCTTTTTAAAGAAATCATGCATCATATTGTTAATACCTTGAACAAACATTACAGAAACTAATGTTATTCCTCTTGGCACAGATGCAACACTCATTTTTTTAACTCTAAGGCCTATGATGACAGTAATAATCATCAAAGCTACAGTTATAATCAACGACGATACTATCCCCGGCGATAAATCTGCATAAAACTCAATCATTTGTTCTCACCTCTTTTTAATACCAATAAATTAAAATATAAAACTATTTTGAAAGATAATAACCCAAATGCTACTCCTAAAATTTCTAGGTCTTCAAGTAACGCTGAAGCAATTAGTATTATCGCATAAATCATGTATCTAAATGCATAGTTTCTTGCTGCTAGTTTTTTAGCTTCGGAGACATCACTTTGAAGAACTCTTTTAGAGCTTTTATATAGCATGCTCATTGCCATCAAGCTAGTAGTACTACCAAGCAGAAATGATAAAGCATACGTTTTATCAAATATAAAATATATAGCTCCTCCTACAAAGAAGGTGTATATCCACACAAGTGGGAAAGTACTTATGAAGGCATCTTTATTATTCTTCATCTTTATCCTCCAGTTTAGAGACTCTATCGATTAAATTCTTAATCCCGGCAAATACTCCAATGATGATGAATATTATTTTAAACACAAATACCGTGTTTAACCATTCATCTAGAAAATAGCCGATTGCAAAAGATATCCCAACTGTTACTATAATTTCAAAAATGAAAGTTGAAACTATTGAGTATACTTTAAAGGCATCTTTTTGTTTTTTATCCATTACTTAGTACCGAATAATCTATCTCCACAATCCCCAAGTCCTGGAACGATATATCCTATTTCATTAAGTTTTTCATCCATCGCTGCTAGGTAAATATCAACATCAGGGTGTTCTTTGTTTAATCTCTTAACACCCTCAGGGCAACCGACAAGACCTACAAAAGTTATGTTTTTTGCACCTCGTTTTTTTACCGCAGTTATTGCAGCACAAGCACTACCACCAGTAGCTAACATTGGATCTACTACTAAGCAAGTACCATCCACAATTTCATTTGGAAACTTAGCATAGTATTCAACAGGTTCTAATGTTTTTTCATCACGATACATTCCAACATGTCCCACTTTAGCAGTAGGAATTAACATTTGGATTCCATCAACCATTCCAAGTCCAGCTCTTAAAATAGGAACAATAATTACATCCTTACTTAGAGTCTTACAGATTGTATCAGTTATTGGAGTAGTTACTTTTATTTCTCTTGTTTCAAGATGTCTAGTAATCTCATAAGTTACCAATCCACCAACTTCATTAACAAGATGTCTAAAAGTTTTCGTGTCAGTATTTTTGTTTCTAATAATAGCCATTTTATGGTCTATTAAAGGATGATTCAATACGATTAATTTTCCCATAATCATTCTCCCTTATAGCAATCTATTTTGTTAATTCTTCTTATATGTCTTTCTTCATTTGAGAATTCTGTATTCAACCAAATATCAACAATCTTGATTGCTTTTTCAATATCGATTACTCTTCCACCCATTGCAAGAACATTTGTATCATTGTGTAATCTTGTAGCTTTTGCAGTAAATAAATCATGCACAAGAGCGGCTCTAATACCTTCAACTTTGTTGGCCATAACACTCATTCCAATCCCAGTTCCGCATATCAAGATTCCTCTATCATACACATGATCTCTAACGCTTTCAGATACTTTTAGAGCATATTCGTTATAATCAGTGCTTTTATCATCATAAGTACCAAAATCTTTTACTTTAAATCCTTTTTCAATTAAATGTTTTTTAATCGCTTCTTTATGTGAAAATCCACCATGGTCTGCGCCAATTGCTATTTTCATAACTAAACCCTCCTAAAAAAGTTCCTATAAAAATTACTTTGCATTCATACTACTAACAATTATACCAAAACCTAAAAAGATTTCAATAAGAAATACATTAATTAATATATAAATATATATTTATATTATATTTATCTATATATATGTTGAAATCGATTAAACAATAATCTAAGAAAAAGACTAATATATTAGCCTAATTTTATTGTACCTTGTCTTAATATTTTTTGATTTACAACATCAAATACAGTAGAACTAATTGAAGATAAATCTATCCCTCTTACAATATAATCCACATCATTTTCAAACCTTAAAGTATCAGTAAAATTCAATATAGGTGATTCACTTGATATATTCAAACTCGTTACTGCCATCGGGCCAAATTTCTCTAAAATACTCAATGCTATTTTATCATTTGGAATCCTGACTCCTACAGTTTTTAATCCTGAAGTTATAAAATCACCAATTATATCCTTTTTAGGGTAAATAAGTGTTAAAGCTCCAGGCCAATGTCTAAGTGCAAATTCTTCACCTAAACTAAATCTATCCACAATGCTTTTTACTTGATCTATATTCGCGCATAAAACAGCGAGAGGAGTTTTGTTCTCACGTTTCTTAATCTCGTAAATCTTGTTTACTCCAGATTCACTATTAATAAGACAGCCTATTCCGTAAACAGTATCTGTTTGGAATACAATTACTTCGTCTTTTAAATTCAATTTTAATAAATCTTTTACATTTAATATCATTTATATCACCTTGTTTATTATAACATATATTAAAATAGTTAATACATATATTTAATTATGTGATATAATTTTTCTTGAGGTGTAATTATGTTAAAAACGTTCATAAAATACTATAAAAATCATCAATTGTTATTCTATCTAGATTTACTTGCTGCATCTGTAATGAGCGGATTAAATCTTCTTTTTCCTGTGATTACAAGACTATATATCGATGACTATATCCCCAATGGTAACCTTCAAATGATTTTTATATTCGGAGGTACACTTGTAGGCTTATATTTTATTAGAATGGGATGTAATTACTTTGTGAACTATTATGGACATGTAATGGGTACAAGGATTGAAAGAGATATGAGAATAGACTTGTTTAGGAAAATCCAAACTCTTGATAGTGATTATTTTGATGATCATAAAACCGGTTCAATTATGACTTATATCGTTGGGCACTTAAGAGATATATCTGAAATGAGCCACCATACACCAGAAAATTTATTTGTTTCTTTTATTATGATAGTCGGTAGTTTTATCATCTTAGTTAACATTCACTTGGTATTTACTTCAGTTGTGTTTGTATTTATTATTTTCTTAGTAATTTTTAGTGCCCTTAGAAGAAAGAAAATGATGGCAGCTTCAAGAAGAACAAGAGCTACTCATGAAGAAATAAATAGTGAAGTTGAAAACAGCATTGGGGGAATTAGACTTACTAAAGCATTCACTAATGAAGACTTTGAGCTTAAGAAATTCACAAATGTAACATATCGTTACCAAGATAGTTATGATTCATTTTATAAACAAATGGGAATATTCAGTTCAGGAACAAACTTGTTTATTGATTTGTTATATGTTGCTGTCTTAGTTTTTGGAGGATATTTTGTCTATCTAAACCAAATAACAATTGGGGAATATGTAGCATATTTCATGTTTATTGGTTTTCTTATTCAACCAATTAGGACATTGATTCAAACAATAGAACAAGTTCAAAAGGGATGGAGTGGATATGAAAAATTCTACAAAATCATCCAAATGGAACCTAAAATACAATCACCCAAAAATCCATTATTCTTAAATGAAAAAGTTGGTAGAATAGAATTTAAGAATGTTGATTTTCAATATGAAACTTCCAGAGAGCATGTACTACAAAACTTCAGCACTATTATTGAACCAGGTAGAAAAGTTGCATTGGTTGGAGCAACTGGAGTAGGGAAAAGTACTATTTCAAAACTTATACCACGTTTCTATGATGTTAATAAAGGTAGTGTTTTAGTTGAAGGTCATAATGTTAAAGAGTACGATACATACTCATTAAGATTACATATCGGACATGTTCAACAAGATGTTTACATCTTTTATGGAACAATGAAAGATAATATTCTATATGGTAGACCCGAAGCAACTTTTGATGAAGTTATAGACGCTGCTAAAAAAGCAAATGTACATGATTTTATTGTTTCTTTAGAAAATGGTTATGACACTCTTGTTGGAGAAAGAGGAGTTAAACTTTCAGGAGGGCAAAAACAAAGAGTTAGTATTGCAAGAGTATTCCTAAAAAATCCACCTATACTTATATTAGACGAAGCAACATCAAGTTTAGACAATGTCACAGAAAAACTAATTCAAAAAGCATTGGATGAACTAAGTGAAGGTAGAACAACATTGGTTATTGCACATAGATTATCAACAATATCAAATGCAGACGAAATACTAGTTTTAACTGAAAAGGGAATAACAGAAAGAGGTACTCATAAAGAGCTTATCGAACAAGATGGTTATTATGCCAGTTTATACAACGCTAGTTTAGAAACATAAAAAAAAGACCTCAGGGTCTTTTTTTATATATCCAGTACAGTTTGCTTATTTAT
>CAYVZR010000017.1:0-2553 GCA_964456195.1 uncultured Candidatus Izemoplasmatales bacterium
TTAGTATTAGTTCCGTTATTACCAAATATGAAGAGTGAAGAGAAATAATAAAAATAAAATCAAAAGAGAGAACTGAGAGTATTCAGGTCTCTCTTTTTTAATGAATTGCTTGTTTCTATTAGTTGAAATAAATAAATATGATATAATATGTATAGAAAGTAAATTATTAGGTAAATGCTGGGAAGGTATAAAAATGCATGTCTTTATAACTGGGGGGATAAAATGAAATTAGTAATTTGTCTTATGGGTTATCAGTTTAGTGGAGCAAACATAATAGAAAATTACTTGATTGAAACCTATGGAATTAAAAAGTACAAAGGCTACACATCTAGGCTAAAAAGAAGTAAAAAAGAAAAGGGACGTTACCACTTTGTAGATTTAGCAACAATGATAGAATTGGATAACCAGTTGATTGGTGTAAGAGAGTACAATGGAAATTTTTATGGTAGAAAACTAGCCGATATTCCTGATGGGATATCAGTAGGTGTGACAGACTATTTTGGTTATTTAGCTCTAAAAGAAAAAGTAGCTACCTTGCCTATTTTTGTAGAAAGAGGATTAAGAAATAGATTCGAGCATGGTGAAGCAAATAATAAAAAGAATCATGACAATTTTATTCACAGAGACGCTGAAGATAAAATTCAGTTTGATATTTTGATAAAGGATAAAGATGTGGTTAAAATAAATTACACAGGATTAAATAATACTTTTATTGAAATTGATAACATTATTTTTCCGTTATTAGGAGATATTAAAAAATTCAACCTTCAAGAGGATAAGGAATAAAATAAGAAGAATGCAATCATTCATTGATTGCATTTTAATTTGTTAATTGTTTCAATAACTATGAGTTGCATGGTATAATCTTTGTGGGTGATTTGAATGGAAAAAATATATGACTATACTTTATCAGAATTAGAAGAACTTCTTACTGGTTTTGACTTCAAAGTATTCAATGCTAGACAAATATTTGAATGGATTTATAAAAAAAATGTTCATGATTTTAACTTAATGAGTAATCTAAGTAAAAAATTAAGAACATTCTTAGTTGAAAATTTCACATTTTCAAGTTTAAAGATTAATTCTCATCAAATTTCAAATGATGGGACAGAGAAATTTCTTTTTTCTTTAAAAGGAAATGATCTAATTGAGACAGTTTTAATGAGACATGATTATGGAAATAGTGTATGTGTTACAACTCAACTTGGGTGTAACATGGGATGCTCTTTTTGTGCATCTGGTCTTCAAAAGAAGAAAAGAGATTTAGAAGCTTATGAAATAGTTCTTCAAGTATTAAAGGTAGCTGAGATAACTAAAGAAAGAGTTAGTCATGTTGTTTTAATGGGTATTGGAGAACCATTTGATAATTATGACAATTCAATGAAGTTTATTGATATAATTAATAGTCCTTACGGACTTGAAATCGGAGCAAGACATATTACTGTTTCTACATGTGGAATTATTCCTAAAATTGAAAAATTCAGCAATGAAACAAAACAGGTTAATCTAGCAATAAGTTTACATGCTCCAAATAACCAAATCAGATCAAAATTAATGAAGATTAACAAAGTATATCCAATAGAAGAATTAATAGAAGCAGCAAAAAAATATGTTGCGAAGACAAATAGAAGAATCACATTTGAATATATTCTTTTAGAAAATGTGAATGATGAAATTAAACATGCTAATGAATTATCTGATTTACTTAGAGGTATTAATTGTTATGTAAACCTAATAAGATACAATGATGTTAAAGAGTTTAATTTACAAGGAAGCAGTGACGATAGAGCAAATACCTTTTTCATGAAACTAAAAAGTAGAGGAATTAACACAACACTTAGAAGAGAAAAAGGTGGAGACATTGATGCAGCTTGCGGGCAGCTAAGAAGTAAAAATATATAGGGTTCAATTATAAATAAAGCTAAACTTAAATAAAAAAACTAAAGACGTCTCATTTGAGACGTTTTTAATTGACATTTTTTAAGATAAGAATTATAATATGAGTGTATTCATATAAGTACACTCATATTTAAGGAGGATACAAATGGCTAGAATATCTCAAATAGAAAAAAACCGAATTAGGCAAAGCATACTAGATGTCTCAAGGACATACTTTTTTGATTTGGGTTACGAAAATACTTCTACAAAGATGATAGCAAAAGAAGTCGGTATTGCTGAAGGCACAATCTTTAACTATTTTCCAAGTAAAACTGATATCTTATTTGAATCAATGTATGGAAATTATATTGTAAGTGTAGATGAATATAATCAGATATTAAATGTTGAATCAAACATAACTGAAGCCATAATGGACTATTTATTTAAATCAATGAATATTGTGATGAAACTACCAAGGATGATAATGGCAGAATTAACGATACAGGGAGCGAAAATGGCAAGAAAGAATCCAGAGAGATTCAAGAAATTTGCTGAAATGGATTACAAAACAATGAAAGAAATAGAAAAATATCTAGCAAGGTTAATTGAAAATGGAATCTTAAAAAAGGTGGATCCATGTCAATTGAGTGAAGTAATATTTAGTTCAGCAATCTA
>CAYVZR010000017.1:2653-22838 GCA_964456195.1 uncultured Candidatus Izemoplasmatales bacterium
GATAACCCAACAAGTGGTAAAATATCAATTGATGATGAAATAATAAGTGATATGAATGCTAAACAATTAACTAAATTTAGAAGAGATAATTTGGGATTCATTTTCCAACAGTACAATTTATTACAAACATTAAGTGTAAAAGAAAATGTAGAAGTAGGTAGAGAAGTAAGTAAACTTCCATTTACAGTTGAAGAAGTACTAGAACAAGTTGGGCTTACCCCTCAAACAACTAAGTATCCATTTCAGCTAAGTGGTGGGGAACAACAACGTGTAAGTATTGCTAGAGCTGTCGTGAAAAATCCTAAAATTATGTTTTGTGATGAACCAACTGGTGCACTTGATGAAGAAATGGCAAAAGAAGTTCTTGGAATTCTTCAAAAACTTAATGAAACATACAAAACATCTGTTGTATTGATAACTCATAATCCAAGTATTGGAGCAATGGCTGATCGTATAATAAAACTGAATTCAGGTGAAGTTGTCGAAATAATTGAAAATAAAACAAAATTAAAAGCATCAGAAATATCTTGGGGTTAATATATGCTTTTTAGAAATGTTTTTAGGACTTTAAAAAAACAATATGTCCAATTATTATTACTTGGAGTAATTATTATACTTAGCAGTTTTATTTATACGACTATGGATTTAGGTATTGGAGGTATTTATACTCCAACTGAACAATATTTTGATGAAACAAATCAAGAAGAATTTGCAATGAGAATGATGGATATGCCTCTTGAAATTGATTCTGATTATATAACAACAAGTTGTCCTTTGGTTACTGAAGTACCATTTTCAATTTCCGCATTAAAGGTGATTAATAAGGATTGTTATTATGGGCTACTTGAAAATAGACTAAATACAATAACTTCAGAATACGATAATCTGATATTGGAACTACGAGAATCAAAAGATGTCTATTTTGATTTTCAAGGAACAGCAAATAAAGTTAGAATTTTAAAAGACTCTGAAGTAATTAATTTAAGTTTCTTTGTTGATGGAGAAAAACCTTCAAACAATAATGAAATAGCAATAACTGAAGCATATGCAAAAAACAACAATCTAGTGATTGGAAATACACTAAATCTAGATGATAAAGACTACACAATAAGTGGATTTGTACTTTTCCCAGATTATAGTTTAGCAATGTTTTCAGATGCCCTAATATTTGATAACGAAACTCAAACAATGGGATTGCTCACAGATGAGGAATTCGAAAATTTAAATGAGACTGTTTATTTTGAAATAGCAGGAGTATTTGAAGAAGGATATACTGATTTAGATTTTGAAGAAGATGTAATTGATGATTATCGTAATAATGAAAATTTAGTTTTTGTTACGTCTACTCTTTTAACAATTAATAACATGAGAAGCGGAGCCATTTATGCTGAAATTGAGGGAGGACAAAATACAGCAATTATTCTAAGCTTATTAATCGCATCAATTGCTTTATTAATTGTCGGAATTATGGTTTCAAAAGTCTTACAATCTCAAAGAGGAGCTATTGGAATCCTAAAATCAATGGGTTATACAAATCTAGAGATTACTTTGCCATACATTTTCTTCATTGCAATATTATCTTTCCCAGCAATCATCATTGGTTATTTTTTAGGTGTACTTGGAGCTGAACCAATGAAAAATATTTATCTGATAGTTTACCTGCTACCTAGCCAAGCGGTCGCTCAAACTTTAGAGACATTTGTAATCGCAGTATTAGTACCTTTTGGCTTCTTAATAATAGTAAGTTACATTATTATTAGAAGAATTTTAAGTCAAAAACCTGTTACTTTATTAAACCCTCCGATTACATCTAATGCTAATTTCTTAACAAAAAGAATGCACGGATTTTTAAAGAGACTAAAAATAACTACTAAAATAAAACATCTGTTGTTATACCGAAACATGATTAAATTTTCAGTTTTTATTATTGGAATGTTTTTTGCAGCATTCTTGATTTTACTTAGTTTTTCAATGGTCGGTGTCATGGATAGAATGTTATACGATTATTATGACAATACTGATCACAATTATATTGGGTATTGTGACTATATGGATATATGTGAAACAACAGGAACTCAAGAAAAAGTTATTGAAATACCGAGTGCTATTTTAGATGACGAAGACATCTATTTAGTTGGATTAGATCCAGATAATGAACTTCATAAACTATTAAACAAAAGAGGAAAAGAAATAACAAATGATTTAGAGAATGGAATAATAATTACAACGTCTCTTGGTTTAATAAATGGTGTTGGAGTAGGAGATAGTTTATTGCTTCAAGTAGGAGAAGAATCAAAAGAGTTTGAAGTTGTTGGAGTAACAGAAGAATATACAGGTAAAAAAGCCTATATAGATATTGAAGAGCTAGCACTATTATTAACAAATACAACTACATATTCTAATACAGTTTATTCAGCAACAGAACTAAGTGAAGATGATTTCTTAATTGTTATAAGTACAGAAGATATCTTGCAACAAGCAGGTATAATGCAAAACCTCTTTAATATCATGGTTTACGTCATGATTATTGCATCTGTAGTTATCGGAAGTATTGTTGTATATATTTTAACTGTAATGACTATAGAAGATAATTTCTATAATATATCTTTATTCAAAGTAATAGGTTATAATAATAAAGAGATAGATAAAATGATACTAGGTGGGTACCTAACTTATGGAATTGGAACATTCTTAGTCACAATTCCAATAGCCTATGGATTATTTTACTTAATGACATATTATATGGCCCAGTTTTATGAAATACTAATGCCATTCAGATTCGAGATATGGCATGGTATATTGAGTCTTGTTATCTTCATTATTTTGTTCTTCTTAGGAGCTTATGTAGCTAAAAGAAAGTTATCTAAGATTTCATTACAAGAAGCAATGAAGATGTATCAAGTATAGGAGGAATACTATAAAAGGATTAATAACTAAATTGATCGGTGGACTTTATACCGTGAGAGACGAAAATAAAAATTCTCATAAGCTAAAAGCTCGTGGGAAGTTTCGTCATACAAATGAGAGCCCAGTAGTGGGAGATAGAGTTATTTATGATGAAAAATTTATTACTGAAATTCTTGAAAGAAAGAATATTTTAAATAGACCACCTATTGCTAATGTCGATCAAACAATCATTATTAACAGCTGTAAAGAACCTGATTTTAGTTTTAATCTATTAGATCGTTTTTTATTGTTAATTGAACACGAGAATATTACACCTATTATAGTGATGACTAAGACGGATCTTATGGACAGTGAAGAGCTTGAGAAATTAAAAGAACAAATGAAATATTATGAAAAGTTTTATAGAGTAATATATACTAGTACTGTAGACTTGAGTGGTACTGATGAATTCAAAGATTTATTTAAAGACAAAATCAATATTTTCGCAGGGCAAACAGGTGCTGGTAAATCTAGTTTACTTAATGTATTAGATGTTAGTCTAAAACTAAAAACAGATATAATATCAAAAGCACTTGGAAGAGGAAAACATACAACAAGACATTCAGAAATGTATGAGATGTTTGGAGGACTTGTAGCTGACACTCCTGGATTCTCAAAACTAGATTTCTTTGACATTAAAGAGGAAAATGTACCAGACTGTTTCGTTGATTTCTTTGAGTTATCAAACGAATGTAAATTCAGAGGATGTAAACATATAGATGAACCTAAATGCAATGTTAAAAAACAACTTGAAGAAGGTAATGTATTACCCTCAAGATATCGTAATTATAAATTAATAATGGAAGAAATTAAAAATCAAAAACCAATGTATAGGAAGTGATTTTATGATAATTGCACCTTCAATATTATCAGCTGATTTTGGCAATTTAGAAAAATCTATTGAAACAGTTAAATCAGCAAAGTGGTTGCATGTGGACGTTATGGATGGACATTTTGTACCAAATATTTCAATTGGTCCAGTTGTTATTAAGGGTCTAAGAAATTATACTAATCAAATTCTAGACACTCATCTTATGATCAGTGATCCTGCTAAATATGCAATTGAGTTTATTAAAGCAGGAAGCGATAGAATTACTTTTCATATTGAAGCAACTAGTGATCCTAAAGCAGTAATAAACTTAATAAGAGAGCATGGAGCAAAAGTAGGACTATCGGTAAAACCAAATACAGAAATAAGCGCAATTGCTGATTTAATACCATTAATTGATCAAGTATTAGTTATGAGTGTTGAACCAGGTTTTGGTGGGCAAAAATTTATGTCAAATAGTCTTGATAAAATAAGAGAACTTGATATTCTAAGAAAGAAACTTAATATGTATTTATTAATTGTAGTAGACGGAGGTATTAATGAAAAAACAGCTTCTATGTGCAAAGAAGCTGGGGCAGATGTACTTGTTGCAGGCTCATATATTTTCAACAGCAATGATCCTCTAGCTAGAATGGAGCAATTAAAATGATTGTAAAGATATTCGCTGGGCCATTAAATTATGATTTATCAAAGGTATATAAAAAAGACCCTGAAGAGTTTATTATTGGTGTAGATCAAGGGGCGTTTTTTCTTATGCAAAATAATATTAAAATCGATCTAGCAATAGGAGATTTTGATAGTGTCACAAAGCCTCAATTTTTAGAAATTCAAGAATACGCAGGAGAAACAAAAAAATATAGAACTAAAAAAGACTACACTGATTTATATTTAGCTTTAGAAGAAGTATTAGAAATGACATATAACAAGATTGTTATCTATGGTGCAATGGGTGGAAGATTTGATCATAGTTTTGCAAATCTTAGCCTACTAAGACTCCGAAGTGTCTCGATTATTACTGAAGATGTTGAAATGTATGCACTTCATCCTGGGAAACATAGAATCAGAAATAAACATAAATACATTTCATTTTTCGCTATGGAAGATATAGAAGATTTAACATTGGATGGTTTCTTATATAGTAGGAAAAATATTGAATTATACATAGATGATCCACTATGTATATCTAATGAAGGAGAAGGATATGTATCCTTTTCAGAAGGACTGTTACTTGTAATCCATCAAAATGAAAACTAAAGAAAAAGCTCTCATACGAGAGCTTTTTTCATTATTAATAAAGTATATAATTATAGATATTCCAAAAAAAAAGCCGATATTATCGGCTAATAGTAGTATGTTTAAGCGCGTTTTACAAGTCCACTTCTTAGTGCTCTAGTTGAAACTAAAACTTTTTTGATTGTTCCATCTTCTTCAATTATTCTTACCTTTTGAAGGTTCGCTTTCCATTTTCTTCTTGTAGTGTGAAGTGAGTGTGATCTATTATTACCGCTCATTCCTTTTTTTCCTGTTGCATAACATTCTCTTGACATAGTTATTCCTCCAATCTGTTAGAATTTCAAGCACATATAATTTTATCATATTATTTATAAAATGCAAGAATAAAAACAACTTTTTTTTAAAAAGCATATATTTATTCATTATTAGGCAACTAAGTTATAATTTAGTTATATAATATGTATAGAAAGCAAGTGATATATATAGTTTCACTTTCCACTGTTTTTATGTATCCTCTTGAGAAAGTGGGATCAAAAAAGCACGGAAAGAACTAGTGCTTAGAGCTAGGAAGACGACGTCTAGTTGATGCAACTTAAATAGTGCTATTTGAAAAGCCCAAAAAAAATAATTTCGACATTTCTTATCATAAAAATTTTATGAGTACAGCTTTTGTTTAAGGTGTTGTTGTTCCAAACCCCCCCCAATAGGGGCTTTTACTTTGAACCTCAAAGTATGAGTGTATATTCATATACAAATAGCCGTTTTTGAGGTAAGACCTAAGATTTGCATTATCAAAACATGTATGATAGAATATTGAAAGTATTTTAATTAAAATTATAAATAAATGATATTATATAAATTGGAGGAAAAAGTATGAACCCAAGTGTAATTGATAGTAAGTTATTAAAACTACTTATTACAAATGGAACAATTGCTTTGAGAAATGATTACCAAAGAATAAATGAACTAAATGTGTTCCCTGTACCAGATGGTGACACTGGAAGTAATATGCAATCTACAATGATGTCTGGAGTTAAAGCAATCGCTAACTTACCAGAAGGTAGTGTTGAAAAAATATCTAAGGCTTTATCTAGAGGATTACTAATGGGAGCAAGAGGAAACAGTGGTGTTATTCTTTCTCAATTATTTAGTGGTTTTGCTAAAACATTTAAAGGATTAGAAACTGCAACTACTACAGAATTTATTAAAGGATTACAACAAGGTGTAAAACAGGCATATGGTGCTGTTATCAACCCTGTAGAAGGAACAATCCTAACAGTTGCAAGAGAAGCAGCTGACGTAGCTATGGAACATGTTAAACATGATACTGAGTTACTTGAAATATTAGAAATTTATGTTAAAGAAGCATATGAATCACTAGAAAGAACACCAGACTTATTACCTGTCTTAAAAGAAGCTGGAGTAATCGACAGTGGTGGTGCTGGATTTATTGACATAATTGATGGAATGATCTTAGCTTTAAAAGGAATAACACTAGAAGATTCTAAATTTGCTACAGTATCATCAGTTTCACACGAAATGCATGCTTATGATGGTTCAACTGATTTCGGATATTGTACTGAGTTTATTGTAGACTTTAAAAAAGATAACAATTT
This sequence comes from uncultured Candidatus Izemoplasmatales bacterium, assembly GCA_964456195.1. Classification (GTDB taxonomy): domain Bacteria; phylum Bacillota_I; class Bacilli_A; order Izemoplasmatales; family Izemoplasmataceae; genus JAFGXW01. Next base: position 9,278 of record CAYVZR010000017.1, read on the forward strand.
TGTAAAAGAAGACTTTATTACTAAAATATCTACATTTGGAGATAGTTTAGTTGTAGTAAGTGATGATGAAATATTAAAAGTTCATATCCATACTAAAACTCCAGGTGATGTATTAAACTTTGGACAACAATTTGGTGACTTTGCGACTTTGAAAATTGAAAACATGAGTATTCAACATTCAGAAACATTACTTCATACTGTTGGAGAAGGACACGACTGTGGTCATGAACATCATCAATTTAAGAAAAAATATGGAATTATTACAGTAGTTAATGGACAAGGATTAAAAGAAATGTTTAGAGAAATGGGTGTTTGTTGCATTATTGAAGGTGGACAAACAATGAATCCTTCAACAGAAGATTTTATTAATGCAGTTGAAAACATCAATGCTGAACACATTCTGATTATTCCAAACAATGGTAATGTACTACTTAGTGCACAAACTGCTGCGAAATATATTAAAGATCAAGATATAACAGTATTACCTGCAAAAACAATTTCACAAGGTTATGCATCATTAACAATGTTTGATGCAAATGCCCCTCTTGAAGTAAATTTAAGTGAAATGAATGATTTAATTAAACATGTTAAATCAGGGGAAGTTACTTACGCTGTAAGAGATACTGAATATAAAGGTGTAAAAATCCTGAAAGACGAATTCATTGGAATTGCTGAAGGAGAAATAGTTACATCAAACGTAAATCGAAAAGATACAGTTAATGCACTATTTGATTCATTAATTAACGAAGAAAGTGAAATCGTAACTGTGATGTATGGAGCAACTGTTAAAGAAGATGAACTTTCAGAAGTAATGTTATATTTAGAATCACATTATGCTGATGTAGAAGTTGAAACTGTTAAGGGAAATCAAGAGATTTATTCTTACATAATAGCAATTGAGTAAAAGGGTATAGATTTATACCCTTTTTTTTATTATAATGAAATGTGGGGTGAACTATATGAGTGCCTTAGAAACCATTAAAGGAATTGGACCTAGAATGAAAGATAAACTAAATCGTAATGACATTTACGACTGTTTTGATATCATTAACCACTTTCCATCAAGGTATGAAGTATTTCACTTAATAGAATTAAAAGACGTTGTAGACCAAAAGAGAGCTACTATAGAAGGCAAAGTAACGAGTCCTGCAGTAGTCAATTACATAAAGAAAAACTTTAACCGTCTAACTTTCAATATGGTTATTGAAAATAGAAATTTTAAAGTAGTGATATTTAATCGTGATTACCTAAGAAATATCTTAGATGTAGGAATAGATATTGTAGTAACTGGAACAATTGATAGAATACATAACACTTTAACAGCAACAACTTTAAAACTTAAAAGAAACTTTAAAAATGAAATAGAACCAATCTATAATTTAGATGGAATAAGTGATCATCAATTCAACAAGTTTGTTGAAGCTTCAATAAAGGAATATTCATATTTGATAAAAGATGAATTACCCAGTTCTCTAATTCAAAAGTATAAGCTAATTACATATAATGAATTATTAAGGATTGTCCATAATCCTATTTCAAATAAAGACTTAATCAAAATTGAAAGAAGAATTAAATACGAAGAACTTTTTAAATTCCAATTTAAAATGCAGTATTTAAAATTGAAAAATAAATCTCGAAAGAATACAGTTAAAAAATATGATATAAGAGAAGTTAAAGAATTTATTTCTAAACTTCCTTTTGAACTGACAAATGATCAAAAGAAAGTGACTAATCAAATAATCAAAGACATTAAGTCACCCTATGTCATGAATAGGATGCTTCAAGGTGATACAGGATGTGGTAAAACTGTTGTGGCAGCTATTACAGTAATATCAGTATTGTCAAGCGGATATCAAGTAGCTTTAATGGCTCCAACAGAAATTTTAGCTAAACAACATTATAAAACATTTTCTAAGTATTTTAAAAATACTGGATATAAGTTAGTATACTTATCTGGTAAACTAACTGCGTCAGAAAGAAAATTAAAACTTGAGATCATAAAAAGCAATCCTAAAGTACTAATTATTGGAACACATGCCTTGTTTAGTGATGATGTAAGATATAATAATTTGGGATATGTAATCACTGATGAACAACACAGGTTTGGTGTTAACCAAAGAAAGAAATTAAGAGAAAAAGGATTCTTGCCTGATGTTTTGTATATGAGTGCAACTCCGATCCCACGGACACTAGCAATTAGTTTGTTTGGTGATATGGATATTAGTACAATTAAAGAGAAACCTAAAAATAGAACAAAAGTAGATACAAAACTATTTACAAAAAGTCAAATAGATATGGTTTACTTATTGATTGACGAAGAACTTAAAAATAAACATCAAGTTTATGTTGTTACACCATTAATATTAGACAGTGAAACACTAGACTTATCAAATGCTCAAAAAGTCTATAAAGAGCTTACAACAAGATTCAAAGATTATTATGTTGGAATTATTCATTCAAAAATTAAAACTGAAGATAAAGATCAAGTAATGAAATTGTTTGAAGAAAATGAAATAAACATTTTAGTTTCAACTACTGTTATCGAGGTAGGAGTAGATGTACCCAACGCAACACTAATGATCGTCTTAAACAGTGAGAGATTTGGTCTTTCACAGCTGCATCAGTTGCGCGGTAGAATTGGGAGAAGTTCACTAAAAAGCTTTTGTTTATTAATTCACAATGATACTGAATCTGCCAAAGAAAGACTTGAAATATTAGAAAAAACAGATGATGGATTTAAACTTAGTGAAGAAGATTTAAGATTAAGGGGACCAGGTGATTTCTTTGGATTTAGACAATCAGGAGATCTAAAATTCACAAAAGCCTCAATTGTTGAAGATGCAAAAATACTAGAAATTGCTAGAGATGATGCATTTGCTATTTTAACAGATAAAGAATCATATCGTAATTTAGAATATTCATTAATGTTTAATTATTTAAAGAATGTTTTAAAGAAAACTAATTTAGACTAAATATGTTATAATACTAATGATAAAGAGGTGTTTTTATGATAAGAATTGCAGTTGATGCAATGGGTGGAGACTACGCCCCTAAAGAACAAGTTGAAGGTTCAATGCTTGCCATTAAAATGATTGATGACATTGAAATTACAATGTATGGTGATGAATTAGAAATTAGACAATATCTTACTAATGACGAAAGAATCACTATTGTGCAAAGTGATGGAGTGATAGGAATGGGTGAAAAAGATCCTATTTCAGCTATTAGAAGTAATCGAAAAAGCTCAATGGCTCTTGCACTTTCAAGTGTAAAAAATAAAGAAAATGACGCTATAGTAAGTAGTGGAGCTACTCAAGCTTTGATTGCTGGTGCTCATATATTGATTGGTAGAATGAAATCAATGAAGAGAACAGCAATTGCTCCATTGATACCAAATGTAAATGGCGGAAGCACTATTATATTAGATTCAGGTGCAAATATTGAAATTAAGCCTGAATTTATGGTTCAACAAGCTTATTTTGCTGGAGTCTATTCACAAGAAGTTCTTAATATTAAGAATCCTAGAGTAGGACTTCTAAATATTGGAACAGAACCAGGAAAAGGAAGACTCTTAGAACAAGAAGTTTCTAAACTATTTAAGGAAAATGATAAAATAAATTTTGTAGGTAATGTAGAACCTAAAGAAATACTTGATCCCCCTTGTGATATTATAATTAGTGATGGATTCACAATGAATATTGCAATGAAGACAATTGAAGGAACCGCAAAAGGTATTGGGAAAATACTTAAACAAGAGTTAAAGAAAGGTTTCTTTGGGAAAATAGGAATGTTTCTATCAATGCGAAACTTAAAGAACTTCAAACATCGACTTGCTCCAGAAGATATAGGTGGAGCAATGATTTATGGACTTAAAGGAGTTGTAGTTAAGGCTCAAGGAGCATCAAAAAGTATTGGTTTTTATAACGGAATAAGACAAGCAGCATTAATTGTAAGAAGTAATGTACTCAAAAAAGTACAAAAAATCATTGAGAGTGATGTGTAATAGATGGAAGAATTAGAGAGATTTTTTAATCTGGATTTCAAGGATAAAAATTTATTAAAAATGGCATTAACACATTCTTCATATGCTAATGAAAATAACTGCATAAGCAATGAGCGACTTGAATTTATTGGTGATGCAGTTTTGGATTTACTTATGGGAAAATATCTTTATTTGGAAAACAAGCAATTCAATGAAGGAGACTTAACCAAAAAAAGAGCTAAACATGTTTGTGAAACTGCGCTTGTAACATATGCTAAAGTCTGTAACCTGAAAAAATATTTATTTTTAGGAAAAGGTGAGGAAAAAAGCGATGGAAGAGATAGAGTTTCACTCCAAGCTGATGCTTTTGAAGCATTGATTGGAGCTGTCTATATTGATAAAGGCTTAGATGAGACATATAAGATATTCAATAAAGTTGTTGTTAAGTCAATGATGGAAGACCATGATGATGATTTTGTAGATTATAAATCTCACCTCCAAGAACTTGTTCAATCAGATAAACGAACACTAGAATATAAAGTGATATCTGAGAGTGGTCCGTCTCACGATAAGATATTCTCAATTAGAGTATATATGGATGAGATATTAATGGGAGAAGGAATTGGTAAAAGCAAGAAAGAAGCCGAGCAACATGCAGCTGAAATGGCATTAAAAAAATTAGCTATGAGGTCAATAAAATTTTAAAGATTATTTGTAAAAAATAATCTTTTTTTTAACTTTGCTATGTTATAATATAATCCAAGCGAGGTGAAGAAATGGATATTAAGGATATAAAAAGATATATCAATAACAACACAATAGATTTTACAGAATTAATATTGAATAATTACTATAAATTAGGATTAGATGAAACTGATGCAGTTATAATGGTAAAATTGCAATATCTACTAAATAACAACAAAACATTTATTTCACCTAAAGAATTAGCTGAAATGCTTTCTATTTCTAAACAAACGACTTCAAGAAGACTAAACTCGCTTATTGAAAAAGGGTTTATTCAAATGGAAGTAGTCGAAAAAAAGAATGGTAAGCAAACAGAAAGTTTTAATTTTGATTTCTTGATTGAAAGCATCATAAAAAGCGGAGATGAAAAGAGAAACAAAAACAAAGAAATTACAAATAAAACACTTGAATATAAATTAGCAAAACTATTTGAAGAAGAGTTTAAAAAACCTTTGAGTATATTGGATATTCAAACTATTACAAAGTGGTTAAATGAAGATAAATATACCTATGAAGATATCAAAGACGCATTGTTTGATGCTGTAAGATTAAGAAAATTAACAATTAAATATGTTGATTCTATTCTTCTTAGAAAAGATGATAAGCCTTCGATTAATAAATATAAAAAGACCACCAAAATTAGTGATCTCAAAAAAATATGGGAAGAGTAGATAAAATATTAAGTGTTTTAGATGAAATGTTTCCTAATGCAGAATGTGAATTAAATCATACTAATTCTTTGGAACTTCTTATAGCTGTAATGCTTAGTGCCCAAACTACTGATAAATCAGTAAATTTGCTTACAAAAAAGTTGTTTACAAAATATAAATCTGTTGATGATTTTGCTAATTCAGATCTAGAAGAATTAGAAAATGACCTTAAGAGAATTGGTCTTTACAAAAATAAAGCTAAGAACATACAATCTACAACTAGACTATTGATAGAAAAATTTAATAGCACTGTACCAAGCAGTCAAGTTGAACTTGAGTCACTTCCAGGTGTTGGGAGAAAAACTGCGAACGTTGTGTTGAGTGTTTGGTTTGATGTGCCAAGAATTGCAGTTGATACACATGTAAACAGAGTTTCTAAAAGACTAAAATTGGCCTACTTAAATGATTCTGTCCTGCAAGTTGAAGAAAAGTTAATGAGAAAAATTCCTAAAACCAAATGGAGTGATACTCATCATAAAATGATCTTCTTTGGAAGATATCACTGCACATCAAGAAACCCGAAATGTAATGAATGTAAGTTAAAAGAGGTTTGTCGTTATCCTAATATTTGAGGATACTTCCTCTTTTTTTTCTTGAATTGTTAAAAGCGACATATATGTCCATTTTCATTATAATTTCTGAAAAAAATATCTCATTATTGTAATGATATAGGAACAATGCAACTTAAAAGTTCTTAAAAAGGCTCAAGGTTGTAATGTGATTATTTTTTTCAATACCTATTCCTCTAAATACGATCTTTTTAGTTTAAACTATTTATAGAGAGGAAGTGCCATGCATGAGTTTAACAAGTCTTAAGAATAAGATTAATAAAAGAGTGAGAATTAGTGATTATAGATCTGATTTTCAGGAAATAGGAAGTTTTATTAAAAAGAAACGAAAGGAGCTTAATGTTACTCAGGATAGGATATCAAATGGTATTTGTAGTATAAGCTATCTTTCCAAGATTGAGAATAATCAAATTGTACCAAATGAGTTTTATGTTAAAGAGATAATGAGTAAATTAGAAGTTAATGAATCTTTTTTTCAAAAGACTCTAGATGATAAGCTTTACCTAAATAATATGATTAAAGGTATATTTTTTTTAGACGATGAATTAGTTAATGATACTTTTAAAGAAGTTGAAGACATTGAAAACAATTTGGTAATTAATTTAGTAAAATTAGGATACTATGTGTATTTCAATATTGAAGATGATAATCAATATGTAATGATGCTTGAGAACCTTGTAACAAATATGAACGACTTAGAGCTACTTTCATATTTGTACTTTTCATCAATCTACTTTATTTCAAAAGAAAAGTTTAAAACTACTTTAGAAATACTATTTTTATGTAACAAAATTTCAATAAATAATGACTATTTAGAAGCGTTAATAAGTGAAAATTCATATTTAGCAAAACAAAGGTTATTAAAAAAGAATTGTTCACACGATGATTTCAAGAATGCTAAAGAAGTATATAACAAATATCATAATATTAAGCGAGTAGTAAATTTATCTCTTTGGGAAGCACACTATTTAACTGAAGAGAATCCTGAGAAGGCTATTATTATAGTAAAAAAAATTAAAGAATCACTTCAAGATGTATATCTCCATGATTTTTATTGCCTAGTTAAAGCAAAAATATTGATGGCTTTTAATTATTATAAGGATAGTGTTTTATCCTTAAATAAAATTAGCAATGATTCTAATTTTTTCTATCAAAAAATGATTTTACTCTACTCAATCTGCAAAATTGATAATGATCAGGGAATGCTTGAAGAGATTAAAATACTGTTACAAGATTATAATCCTGATAAATTTCAATTAAAGCATAAAGTATTTTATCATTACCTTCTTTTGAATAATGAAGAAGACTTAAAAGAATATCTAAGAGATATAGCCATACCATACTCAATCGAGATTGATGATTACTATGGACTTAAGAAATACACTAGAGATGTTATGGATATCTGTATAAATACTTCAAGATATAAAGAAGCAACTCAATACTATAAAAAGTATCAAAAAGAATTAGATAAAGTTGATAGATTAATGTTCACTTAATTCTTTTGTAAAAACATATTTCATATATTATAATGATATGGAATGGATGTGTTTCTATGAACTCTAAAAATGGAGATTTACTTGGATCTTACAATGTAAAAAAACTTCTAATAAAATTAAGTATACCAGCAATACTAGGTATGCTCGTAAATGCACTGTATAACCTTGTAGATACTTTATTTGTTGGGTTGAGTTCTGGCAATATTGCTATTGGAGCACTTGGTATTGCATTCCCTATTCATATGATAATAGTTGCTTTTGCACTTATGATTGGGATAGGAGGAGCTTCTGTCTTCTCAAGAGCATTCGGTCGTGGAGATAGCAAAACGATGGTTAACGTTGTAAACACTGCCCTTAGAATTGATTTCTTATTAGCAATGGTAATTACAATACTAGGATTAGTCTTTATAGATGAAATTCTTGTTTTGTTTGGAGCAACATCTTCAAATATCGGATTTGCAAAAGATTATATGGGTATAATTCTATTTGGTATTGTACCAATGTCCTTGCAAATGGTACTTAATAACTTTGTTAGAGCTGAGGGAAGAGCTAATACTGCGATGGTATCCATGATTATTGGAGCAGGATTAAACATTATCCTAGATCCATTCTTCATCTTTGAAGAAATTAACATATTTGGATTAATACTTCCTGCCCTTGGACTTGGAGTAAAAGGTGCGGCGTTTGCTACAGTCTTATCTCAAGTAGTAGGATTTAGTTTTATATTCTCAATGTCACTTTCAAAAGAATCAAAATTGAAAATAAACTTAAAGAACTGGTTTGATATAAAACTAGGAACTATAAAAGAAATTGCAATGGTAGGAACACCCACTCTAGTAAGAAATTCTATACTAGCCGTATTAGTCATATTTGTAAATAACCTTATTAATACTTATGCAGTAGGAGACCCTGCGATATATATATCAATTTATAGTGTAATAAATAGAGTGTATCTAATAATTTTCTTACCAGCATTTGGAATGATGCAGGGGTTAGGTCCAATTGTGGGATTTAATTTTGGTGCAAAAAAATATAGAAGATTGAAGGACGCAACTATTTTTGCAACGAAAATCGTTGTAATATATTTATTCTTTGGATTTTTATTTGTACAACTCTTTTCAAATGAAATATTTGATTTTTTTAGTAAATCAGAGGACACCTTCTTTATTAGTAACGGATCTTCAGCATTTAAAATTATATCAACGGGGTACATTTTAGTAGGATTTAACATTGTAATTGGTGGAGTTTATCAATCCCTTGGATACTCTAAAAGGGCGATGATGATTGCAGTTTCTAGACAATTACTTTTATTTGTTCCTATTGTGTTTATCTTAACTCCAATTTATGGAATTGAAGGAATATGGTATTCATTTGCATTTTCAGACATAATTGCTGGTTTAATAGGATTAGTTCTGGTGATTTACGAAATGAAAATTCTTCACAATTTAAAGTAAATAAAAAAACTCATCAAATTTGATGAGTTTTTATTTTTTAGTATTCCTTAATAATTTTATTAGCAAGTCCTAGGTAACTAATCCCGATTTCTTCATCAGGAGCGAAGATTGAAATGTTGTTTTTCGGTTGCCCGATAGGAATGGTTGCGATTAAAGTAGATTTAAGTTTGTCAGATACTATTTTTCCTCCACCTTCACCAAAAATTTTAACGTCTTCTCCAGCGTGTCTAAAATAGCTCATATTTTCAACAACACCTAGTATTTCATGTTTAAGTTGCATAGCAGCAAATCCTGCCTTAACAGCTACATGAGATGCAGATTCATGTGGTGTTGTAACTATAATCATTTTACATTGTGGAATTAAACGTTGAATATCCATTGTAACATCTCCAGTTCCTGGAGGTAAATCAACTAGGATATATTCAATGTCTTCACTCCAAACTACATCATTAAAAAAGTGTGTTAACATTTTTCCAAGCATTGGACCACGCCACATTAATGGTTTGTCAGGTGCTAAGAAAAACTCAGTTGATATTAATTCTATTCCATCTTTAACAAAAGGAATAATCTTTTCATCTTCTGTGGTTTTTGGTAAAGTTACTTCCATATCTAATATAGTAGGAATACTACTTCCATATATATCAGCATCAATGATCCCTACTTTTTTACCTAAAGTCTTAAAAGCATATGCTAGGTTTGCAGTAACAGTTGATTTCCCAACTCCACCTTTCCCAGATGCTACACCAATGTATCTTATTTCTTTACCTGAAATACTATTACTTTTTTTGTTAAGTTCAAAGTCAGTTTTTATTCCAGTGAAACCTAAATCCAATTTTATTAATTTAGCTAATTCTCTAGTTACAGTTCTTTTGTGTTCGTCTTCTAATACTTCAAGACCTATAACAATATTAACACTCATTTTTTCTTGATCAATATCAAGAAACTTTATTCCTTTTGTTTCTTTGAATGATTTTTTTACAGATGGATCAATTAACATCTCTACTCTTGCTATTATTTCTTCTTTTGTATACATATTATCACCCACTATAAATTATATTCTTTTTTATAAGAAAATCAATCAAAATGCAAAATTAAAGGAGGAAGTAATTCTTTCTGGAAAACATCAACATCAGAGACCATAGAATATATTTTTGAAGAAGTCAATTCTAAGTCTAAGTAAGGATGTTTACTGTCAGAAATTTTAGAGACTAAAGGCACCTTTAAATCCTTCTTAATTATGTTGAGATATTTTTGTCCAAATTGATTCATTCCAAGTATTCTAATGTAAGGAACAGTTAGTGAATCTAAAACTTTTTTTGAAGTACCACATAGTATATGAATTAAAGATCTTTTAATTTTGGAGTTAGTATATCTTTTTGTGATTATTTGAGATATTAAGTCATCAATATCAGTGAAATTATTTACTTTTTTAATTCTATTTTCAAAGCCTTCAGTAATGTTGAAGATTGCTTCTAAATCGTTATTAGAAGAACTGAATATTTTATATTTTAGTAGCTCTGAAAACATATTAAGATCAATAACCTTTCGATCAATAAGTAATGTTGCTACACTTTCGGGAACAAATTTATTAATGTCTTCACCTATTCTTAACATTTTTCTAATAGCACTAGCACTTTGAATGTTTGTGTCTTTAATGAATTCATCATGGTAGTCTGTGCTAATTCGTTTTATTGTTTTTACTTTAAGTTTACTATGAAGTTTTTTTGCAGCTTTGATGTATTGTATTCCTAATATATTATTTGGTAAATCATAAATATCAGAACTAATTTGTTTTTTAATAGCCATGTCACTACATGTAGGATAACTGAAACCTTCTTTAAGAAATTCTTGAACTAGATTATTGTATTCTACACTCTCTAAAATATCACTAATTTCCTCAAGTTCCTTAATGTTTCCTGATTCACTTCCAAAATATATTTCGTCTACGCCTAGGTGATTCAAAATAGCAACAGATGAACTAGCGAAAATATCTGCGCTTTGCACAGAAAAAACAAATGGCAATTCAATTACTAAATCAACGTGATTTTGTAATGCCATTTTTGTTCTTGTAAATTTGTCAATCATAGCAGGTTCACCTCTTTGAGTGAAATTACCTGACATAACTGCAATTAAATAATCACAATTGGACAATTTCTTTGTTTCAAGAATATGATGAAGATGTCCATTATGAAGGGGATTATATTCGACAATTATTCCTGCAACTTTCATAATATCACCAAATTCATTATACCTTATATTTGACAATTTTACATATTAAAAGTATAATTTTAACGCTCGGAGGTGTAGAGTATGAAATGGACTGTTCAAGAATTGATAAAGTTACAAAATATTGACAATACATTTAAAGAAGTTCTTGATTTTTCAAGTTATATTGAGAACACAGAAATTATTGATATTTCTCCAGTAGAAGTTGAAGGAGATTTTGAGATTTATGAAAGTTCTATATTTGAATTTTATATTGAAATAAAATGCACTTTAACACTAGCATGCGCGATAACACTTGAAAATGTTGCATATGAACTTGATTTCAATGTAGAAGAAACATTCTCTGCTGAGAAAAGTGAAAAATATACACTAATTGATGGAATAACTATTGACTTATTACCGATAATATGGTCTAATATAATATTGGAAAAGCCAATGCGTGTTTTAAGTGAAAATGCCTACAAGAATTATCAAGCAGAAATTACAGAATCTGAAGATGATGAGGGTGTTAACCAAGCATTCGCGAATCTGAAGAATTACAGAAAATAGGAGATGACGACATGGCAGTACCTAAAAGAAGGACTTCTAAATCTGTTAAGCGTAAACGTCGTACTCACTTCAAACTTAATGTTCCTGGTATGGTTGTTTGTCCGAATTGTGGAGAAATGAAATTATCACACAGAGTTTGTAAAGAGTGTGGACAATACGGTGGTAAAACAGTATTAGAAGAAAAACAAGAAGTAGAGGCTTAATACTCTACAAATAGAAGCGCTGAAATCAGCGTTTTTCTTTTACAATTTTATTGATTTATGATATCATAACTAAGCAAAGGGTGATATAAATGTATAAGCATGTTTCGGTTTTATTAAAAGAAAGTATTGAGTACTTAAATATTAAAAAAGATGGAATTTATGTCGACGCTACACTTGGTGGTGGTGGACATTCTTTTGAAATATTACAAAGATTAGATTCGGGACATTTATATGCTTTTGATCAAGATGATTTCGCGATTAAAAAGGCAACTGAGAAATTAAATTCTTTAGAAAAAAAATATACAATTATAAAAAGTAATTTTGTTAATATGAAAGATAAATTACATGACCTAGGAATCGAAAAGGTGGATGGAGTTCTTTATGACCTTGGTGTTTCATCTTATCAATTTGATATTCCTGATCGAGGGTTTAGTTATAAGTATGATGCTCCACTAGATATGAGAATGAATCAATCACAAGACCTAACTGCCGAAATTATCGTTAATGAGTATTCTTTTCATGAAATCATGCACCTTCTTAGAAGATATGCTGATGAAAGTTTCGCTAAACAAATTGCTAGAAATATTGAGAAAGAAAGAGAAGTAAAAAGAATCAAAACAACTTTTCAATTAGTAGATATAATTAAAAAAAGCTTACCACAAAAAGTTCTTAGTAAAAAAGGACACCCTGCTAAGAAAACATTCCAAGCTCTAAGAATAGCTGTGAATGACGAATTAAGAGTGTTTGAAGATTCGCTATATCAAGCGCTAGATCTACTTAATGAAGACGGAAGAGTTGTTGTAATATCATTCCATTCATTAGAAGATAGAATTGCTAAAACAATAATGAGAGAAAAAACAACTATAGATGTTCCAAGGAATTTACCAATCATGCCAGATCATAAACCTGAGTATGAGTTGTTACATCGTAAAGTAATTTTACCAACTGAAGAGGAACTTAAAATTAATAATCGCGCTCATAGCGCTAAGCTTCGTGCGATTAAAAAAATATAAAATAAATATACATGTGTATTGACATGTTATTTTGTTTATGATATTATATCTATGCTGACAAAACGCAGGTGTAGTTTACTGGTAGAACCTCAGCCTTCCAAGCTGATTGAGTGAGTTCGATTCTCATCACCTGCTCCATTTTTTTTAGTCGGTAGAAATTATCTCTGAAACGGGATTTTTTTGTACAAAAAAAGAGTGCAAGCACTCTATTTAAATATAATTTCAAATTTCATTTCAGCTATCATTTTTATCATCGCTGAGATGCTACAATAACGCTCAGCTAAAGCCATTGATTTTTCGATGGCTTTTTCTTTATCCTTAGGTACTCCAGTAAAAGTGATCGTAGTAGTTAACTCTTTTAACATTGTAGGGATTTCTTCACGTTTTACACCAACAACATCATATGTTGCTCCTGTAAATGGAATTCTTTTTTTATCTGCAATGCTTTTAAAAGTAGAATGTAAACAAGATGAATAACCTCCCAAAAGTAGTTCGTAGGGTGACATACCTTTTCCTTCAAAGCTAGTTGCTGTTTTACCATTCTTACCTTCAACTAAACCGCTGTTTCCATTATCAAATGTTGTTTTTATAATATAAGCCATATATAATTCTCCT
>CAYVZR010000018.1:0-22591 GCA_964456195.1 uncultured Candidatus Izemoplasmatales bacterium
GAACCGGGGTTAACATAATAACTTGACAATTTAGAATTTCCTATTATATAAAAAAGAGACCTAGGCCTCTTTTATTATTTTGTAATTAGTTTTTAAAACTATTCCATAATTTCTGCAACAATACCAGCACCAACAGTACGTCCACCTTCTCTAATAGAGAATTTAGTACCTTGTTCAAGTGCGATTGGGTGAATCAAAGTTACGATCATTTCTACATCGTCACCAGGCATAACCATTTCTACACCTGCAGGTAATTCAATAACACCTGTAACATCTGTAGTTCTGAAATAGAATTGAGGACGATAGTTACTGAAGAATGGAGTATGACGTCCACCTTCTTCTTTTGATAGAACGTAAACTTGTCCTTTGAAGTTTGTATGTGGTGTAACACTTTTAGGATGTGCTAAAACTTGCCCACGTTGGATGTCATCTCTTGCAACACCACGAAGTAATGCACCAATATTATCTCCAGCTTCAGCTCGATCTAATAATTTACGGAACATTTCAACACCTGTACATACACATTCTTGAGTTTCTCTAATACCAATAATTTCAACTTTTTCTCCAACTTTGATAGTTCCACGATCAACTCTACCAGTTGCTACTGTTCCGCGTCCAGTAATACTGAATACATCTTCAATAGGCATTAGGAAAGGTTTGTCAGTTTCACGAAGTGGAGTGTCAAAATAGTTATCTACAGCATCCATTAAGTCCATAACACGTTGTTCATGAATAGGATCTCCTTGTAATGCTAGTAATGCAGAACCTTGGATTACTGGAATTTCGTCTCCTGGGAAGTCATATTCTTCTAGTAATTCACGAATTTCCATATCTACTAATTCTAGTAATTCATCATCATCAACCATATCTACTTTATTCATAAATACGATTAATTTAGGTACACCTACTTGACGAGATAATAAGATATGTTCTCTTGTTTGAGGCATAGGTCCATCATTAGCACTAACAACGATGATTCCACCGTCCATTTGTGCTGCACCTGTGATCATGTTTTTAACGTAGTCAGCATGCCCTGGACAGTCTACATGTGCATAGTGACGTTTTTCAGTTTCATATTCTACATGTGAAGTATTGATTGTGATTCCTCTTTCTCTCTCTTCTGGTGCATTATCGATTGAAGCGAAATCAGCAGCAACAGTATCTCCTACTCCTCTTTTAGCTAAAACAGTAGCGATAGCAGCTGTTAAAGTTGTTTTCCCATGATCTACGTGACCAATAGTACCAATATTCATATGTGGTTTGTTTCTTATGTATTTTTGTTTTGCCATTTTAATTTCCTCCTTAATAGTTTTCTAATAATTTATCAAATTAATTTTATCGCATTATGGCCTATAATGCAAGTTTTAAGTCAAATTATCCGTTACGTTTTTTAATAACTTCTTCAGCAATTGACTTTGGACATGTAGCATAATCTGCAAACTGCATAGTATAGTTTCCGCGTCCTTGTGTGTTCGATCTTAAACTAGTTGCGTATCCAAACATCTCTGCAAGTGGTACTTTAGCCTTGATTTGTTGAGCATTACCACGTTGTGATTGCCCTTCAATTCTACCACGGCGACTAGTTAAATCTCCAATTACATTTCCTAAATAATCATCAGGTGCAATAACATCTACTAACATAATTGGTTCAAGTAAGATAGCTTTACATAGCTCTTTTGTTTTCTTAAGTGCCATTCCAGCTGCTACTTTAAATGCCATTTCATTTGAATCTACATCATGGTAAGAACCATCATATAGTGTTGCTTTTAAATCTATTAATGGATAACCTGCGACAACTCCATTATCTAAAGCATCAGCAAGTCCTTTTCCAACAACAGGTATATATTCACGAGGTACAGATCCACCAACAACTTTACTAACGTATTCGAAACCTTTTCCTGGGTTTGGTTCAAATCTAATCCAAACATGTCCATATTGTCCACGTCCACCAGATTGTCTAACGAATTTCCCTTCAATTTCAGCTTCTTGTGTGATTGTTTCACGATAAGAAACTTGAGGAGCTCCAACGCTTGCACCAACTTTGAATTCACGTTTCATTCTTTCAACAAGTATGTCTAAATGTAATTCACCCATACCAGCAATAATAGTTTGTCCAGTTTCTTCATCAGTATATGTTCTGAATGTTGGATCTTCTTCTGCTAGTTTATTTAGGGCTACACCCATTTTATCTTGATCTGATCTAGTATTAGGTTCAATAGCTACACTAATAACCGGCTCAGGGAATACCATTTTTTCTAAAATTACGTGGTATTTATCCTCACATAAAGTGTCACCTGTCATTGTGTTTTTAAGTCCTATTGCAGCTGCAATATCTCCTGAATATACATGATCAATCTCACTACGAGAATTAGCATGCATTTGTAGGATTCGACCTATTCTTTCTTTTGAATCTTTTGTTGCATTTCTAATATAAGACCCTTTTTTTAATTGTCCCGAGTAAACTCTAAAGAATGTAAGTTTTCCAACAAATGGATCTGTCATAACTTTAAATGCTAATGCAGCGAATTTTTCATCGTCAGAAGCTTTAAGTATTACGTCATTTCCTTGTTTGTCTATTCCTTTTACAGGAGCAACTTCTAATGGACTAGGTAAGTAATCTATTGCTGCATTCAGCATTAGTTTAACACCTTTGTTTTTGAATGCTGAACCACATAATACAGGGAAGAATTCAACGTCTAGCGTAGCTCTACGTATTGTAGCCTTAAGTAATTCTGGGCTAATTTCTTTTCCTTCTAAATATAGATCCATCATTTCGTCATTAAAATCAGCAACTGCCTCAATTAATTCCATTCTCTTCGTTTCTGCTTTTTCTTTTAAGTAATCAGGGATACTTATTTCTACTGCCTCTTCGTTAGCTCCACCATCATAATGGTAGGCTTTCATATCAACTAAATCGATAATCCCGTCGAAGTCATTTTCGGCCCCAATTGGCCATTGCAGAGCTGCAACGTGTGCTGCTAATCTTTCTCCAAGTGAATTAACACTCATTTCAAAGTCAGCACCAATTTTATCCATTTTATTAACAAAAACAATACGAGGTACTTTGTACTCATTTGCCTGTCTCCAAACCGTTTCAGTTTGAGGCTCAACACCCGCTTGTGCATCTAATAATGCAACACTTCCATCTAATACACGAAGTGATCTTGATACTTCTACAGTAAAATCTACGTGACCAGGAGTATCGATAATGTTAACACGGTGATTATTCCAAAAAGCTGTTGTTGCAGCTGATGTAATTGTAATCCCACGTTCTTGTTCTTGTTCCATCCAGTCCATTTGTGAAGCACCGTCATGTGTTTCACCAATTTTATGAATTCTTCCCGTATGATATAAAATACGTTCAGTTGCAGTAGTTTTTCCCGCATCTATATGCGCCATGATTCCGATATTTCGAGTCATGTTTAAACTATATTCACGTGCCATTATGATATCTCCTTTCTACCAACGGTAGTGAGCGAAAGCCTTATTAGCGTCAGCCATTCTATGGATATCATCTTTCTTCTTAACAGATGCACCATTTCCTTGGCTAGCGTCAATTATTTCTTTAGCTAATCTTTCTTCCATTGTTTTTTCGTTTCTTAATCTTGCGTATAATGTCATCCATCTAAGTCCTAGAGTATATCTTCTTTCATCTCTAACTTCGACAGGTACTTGATAGTTTTGTCCACCAATTCTTCTTGATTTAACTTCAAATGTAGGCATAACATTTTTTAAAGCTTCTTCAAACACTTCAATTGGGGGTTGATTTGTAGTTTCTTCAACTTTTTTGAACGCTCCGTATAATATTTTTTGAGCAGTTCCTTTTTTCCCATCCAACATGATGTTATTAATTAATTTAGTGACTAATTTAGAACGATATATTGGATCTGGTAATACGTCTCTTTTGGCTATATGACCTTTACGAGGCATAATTAATTCCTCCTTTCAAAATATAATTTATTTATGCTTTTTTTGCTCCATATTTAGAGCGTCCTTGTTTTCTGTTTTCTACTCCTGTAGTATCTAATGTACCACGGATGATGTGATATCTAACTCCAGCTAAGTCTTTTACTTTTCCACCACGAATTAATACAACACTATGTTCTTGTAATTTGTGTCCTATTCCAGGGATGTATGCAGTTACTTCAATTCCATTTGATAATCTAACACGAGCATATTTACGAAGTGCTGAGTTAGGTTTTCTTGGAGTCATTGTAGCAACACGTGTACAAACACCACGTTTTTGCGGACTTGGTTGATGTTTAGATTCATTCTTTAGTGAGTTAAATCCAACATTTAAGTGACGTGAATTAGATTTCTTAATTTTGCTTTTTCTTCCTTTTCTAACTAACTGATTGATTGTAGGCATTTAATAGTTTCCTCCTCTCTATTTATGTTCCACACTACCAGGTGGTTCGAAATTGTCATAAAATTTAGAGCTTATGCGATAAACTCCGGTATTTTATTCCTATTTAGTAAATTTATTATATACCACACAGGCAGGCGTGTCAATAGTTATATTAATCTTTTTAAATTGAGCCTTATTTCAAAGATAAAGCCTATCATTTGATAGGCTTTATCTGGTTAATTATTAAAAGTCTAGATCATCAATTACAAACGGATTTGCATCCTCTTCAGCTACTACTTCTTTACTAGGTTTTTCATAATTGAAATATGTATCTTTTAGAATACCAGTACCAGCAGGAATTAATCCACCGATAATTACATTTTCTTTAAGTCCTACTAAATCATCAACTTTACCACGTATTGCGGCATCCGTTAATACTCTAGTAGTTTCTTGGAATGAAGCAGCACTTAAGAATGAATCACTTCTTAAACTCGATCTAGTAATACCTAGTAAAACTGGTCTACCAATCGCAGGTCTTTTACCACTCTTTAATACTTGTTCATTTGCTTTCTTAAATTCTTTGATTGAAACTTGTGCTCCTGGTAATAATGCAGTATCTCCTTCTAATATTACATTAAGTCTTCTCATCATTTGATGGATGATTACTTCAATGTGTTTATCAGAAATTTCAATACCTTGTGCACGATATACTTTTTGAACTTCTTTTAGGATATATTGATGTACTGTTTCAGCATCAGTTGCTTTTAATAATTGTTTAGGGTCGATAGATCCATCAGTTATTTTTTGTCCTGAGAATACATCGTCTCCTTCTTCAACTTGTAAAGTAACATTACTATTAGTTTCATAAACTATTTTTTCAAGTTTATTCTCTACAGTTACTTTATATCTTTCTTCAACGATTTCAATTTCAGAAATTGTACCATTGATTTCACTAATTACAGCTTTTCCTTTAGGTGTACGAGCTTCAAACAACTCTTGGATACGAGGAAGCCCTTGAGTGATGTCTGATCCAGCAACTCCACCAGTATGGAAAGTACGCATTGTTAACTGTGTACCAGGTTCTCCAATTGATTGAGCGGCAATGATACCAACACTTTCTCCAACTTCAACTTTGTTTCCAGTAGATAAGTTTTGTCCGTAACATTTTTTACAAATACCATTTTTTGAATCGCAAGTAAGTACACTTCTAATTTTAAGTTCTAAAATACCTGCGTTAACTATGTTATGTGCAACTTCATCAGTAATATAACCTTCTCTTGGTAAAATTACTTCACCAGTTTTTGGATTTATTACAGTTTCAGTTGTATAACGTCCAATTAATCTATCAATGAATGGAACAATTTCTTTCCCATCACCATCATTTGTAATTGCTCTTACAGTAGTTCCTTTATTAGTATGACAATCCTCTTCAGTAATTACTAAATCCTGGCTTACGTCAACTAAACGTCTTGTTAGGTAACCTGAATCAGCAGTTTTCAAGGCTGTATCGGTAGAACCTTTACGAGCCCCATGAGTAGAGATAAAGAACTCACTCATCGTTAATCCTTCAATAAATGAAGACTTAACTGGTAATTCGATTGTAGATTTAATTCCCGCTTTAATGTTATAAGCAGTATTTAATCCTTCACGTTTTGTATTAGCCATAGAACCACGGATACCTGCTAACTGTGTAAAGTTAGATGCATTCCCTCTGGCACCAGAATCACTCATCATAAAGATATGATTATCTGATGTAAGTTCTTTCATTAAACCAGTTTGAATTCTGTTTTTAACTTCAGCCCATTCTTTTACAACTAATTTATAACGTTCATAATCTGTTAGTAATCCCATTTCATATTGTTCATAAAGTGCAGCTACTAACTTTTCAGTTTTTTCTACTTCTTCTTTTTTACCTGAATAAACCTTAACATCTGCTGCTGAAACTGTAATTCCAGCTTGTGTTGAATATTTAAATCCAAGGTTTTTCAGTTTATCTAACATTTTTGAAGTTTCATTTATTTTAAATTGAATGAATACTTCACTAATAATTTGTGATAAGAATCCTTTTTTGAATGGAGATACTATTTCTGAGTTTTTAATATATTCCTTGATATTTGTCCCTTTTGGTACAAAATATTTAGCAGGAGTAATATATCTCTCTTCTCCAGTTTCTGGATCTTTTTGTTTTTGAAGATTTATTAAAGTTGGTTCATCTAAATATGCAAAACTTCTTGGCAAAATTTGGTTAAATGTTAATTTACCATAAGTTGTTATTAGATAACCATTTTTTTGTTCTTCTGTAAGTGGTGCATTACCAAGAGAACTACCTCTTATTGCAATTTTAGAATGTAATGTAATTAGTTTATTTTCATAGGCAATAGTTGCCTCGTCATAATCACTAAATACTTTACCTTCTCCAATATCGCCTTTAACTTCTAATGTAAGGTAATAGTTACCAAGTACCATATCTTGCGATGGCGTTACTATTGGCTTACCATCTTTAGGATTTAAGATGTTATTTGAAGCAAGCATTAATACTCTAGCTTCTGCTTGTGCTTCTTCACTTAGTGGAACATGAACTGCCATTTGATCCCCATCAAAATCTGCATTAAATGCAGTAGTAACAAGTGGGTGCAATCTAATAGCTTTTCCTTCTACTAAAATCGGTTCAAATGCTTGAATACCTAGTCTATGAAGAGTAGGGGCACGGTTTAGTAATACTGGGTGTTCTCTAATTACGTCTTCTACAACGTCCCAAATTCTTTCATCTTTAAGTGTTTCAATCATTCTTTTTGCACTTCTAATATTTGAAGCGATTTCACGCTCAATTAATTCTTTGATTACGAAAGGTTTAAATAATGTAACTGCCATTTCTTTTGGTAATCCACATTGATACATTTCAAGTGAAGGACCAACAACGATTACAGAACGTCCTGAATAATCAACACGTTTTCCAAGTAAGTTTTGTCTGAAACGACCTTGTTTCCCACGTAATAAATCACTTAATGATTTTAATGGTCTATTTTTTTCAACTACTACTTTACGACCACGTTTAGAGTTATCAATTAATGCATCCACAGCTTCTTGAAGCATACGTTTCTCATTTTTAGTAATTAGGTGTGGGGCATTTTGTTCAAATTGTCTTTTAAGACGATTATTACGATTTAAGATACGACGATATAAATCATTTAGATCGGTAGTTGCGAAACGTCCACCATCTAACTGAACCATTGGACGAAGTTCCGGCGGTATTACAGGTAATACGTCTAGTACCATCCATTCAGGTTTATTGTCAGATTTATCAAGTGCTTCTACTATTGCAAGTCTTTTAATGATTTTCTCGCGTTTTTGTTTAGATGCAGTTGGCAAATCTTTTCTTAGTTGCAATGTTTCAGCTTTAAGATCTAATTTTCTAAGCAATACTTTTACAGCCTCAGCTCCTGTTAGAGCTTTGAAACGAGTACCATATTCCATATACTTTTTAGAATATTCTGCTTCACTCAATATTTGTTTAAACTGTAAATCAGTATCTCCAGAATCAATAACAATATATGATGCTAAGTATACTACTTCTTCTAAGTCTTTTGCTTTTAAAGCAAGTAATGTTGCTAAGCGTGATGGAGAGTTTCTTAAATACCAAGTATGTACTACTGGAGCAGCTAACTCGATATGTCCCATTCTTTCTCTACGTACTTTGCTTTCTGTAATTTCAACACCACATATAGGACATTTTTTACCAGTATGTGAGCTTCTTTTTGATTTATTGTTACAAGCACATTGATAATCTTTTGTTGGCCCAAAGATTACTTCACAAAACAGTCCGTCTTTCTCAGGTTTCAAAGTACGGTAATTGATTGTTTCATGTTTTTTTACTTCACCAAATGACCATCCTCTAATTTCTTCAGGAGAGGCTAATCTAATTTTATAATGCGAAAATATTTGACTCATAAAATCACCCTACTTTCTAAGATTGGAATCCATATTTTGTAATATAGTCTTCTGAATCTTCATTTACTAAACTCTTATTTGCTTCATTAACACCTGTTTTTTTGTTGATTAATTCAACATAAATCCCAAGTGATTGTAATTCTCTTGTTAGTACTCTAAATGATTCTGGAAGGCTAGGTTCTGGAATACTTTTTCCATCAACTATTGCTCTAAATACTTTGTTTCTTCCGATAATGTCATCTGATTTAACAGTTAACATTTCTTGAAGAGCGTATGCTGCACCGTATGCTTCTAATGCCCATACTTCCATTTCTCCAAAACGTTGTCCACCATTTTGAGCTTTACCACCCATAGGTTGTTGAGTTACTAGGGTATATGGTCCTACTGAACGTGCATGTAATTTGTCATCTACCATGTGGTCTAGTTTAATCATATACATTACTCCAACACTAATACGGTTATCAAATTTTTCACCAGTTAATCCTGAATAAAGTGTTTCTTTACCATCAGCTGGCATTCCAGCTTCTGCAATAATTTGTTGTAATTCTTCTATCTGAACACCATCAAATACTGGAGTTGCTACATGTACGCCTAATCTTTTAGCTGCGATTCCTAGATGTAATTCTAATACTTGTCCGATGTTCATACGAGAAGGTACTCCCAGAGGATTAAGCATTATATCGATAGGTGTTCCATCAGCCATATAAGGCATGTCTTCTTGAGGTAATATTTTAGAGATAACTCCTTTATTACCATGGCGTCCTGCCATTTTGTCACCTTCGTTGATTTTACGTTTTTGAACAATATATATTCTAACTACTTCATTTACTCCTGGAGATAATTCATCTTTGTTTGCACGTTTAAAATGCTTAACACTATGAACAATTCCACCACCACCATGAGGTACTCTTAAACTTGTATCTCTAACTTCACGTGATTTTTCACCGAATATAGCTAATAATAGTTTATCTTCTGGAGTTGGATCTGTTTGTCCTTTAGGAGTAACTTTACCAACTAGAATGTCTCCTTCAAATACTTCTGCACCTGGAATAATAATTCCGATATCATCTAAGTATTTACGACCTTCATCTCCAACATTTGGAATT
Source organism: uncultured Candidatus Izemoplasmatales bacterium (assembly GCA_964456195.1). Lineage (GTDB taxonomy): Bacteria > Bacillota_I > Bacilli_A > Izemoplasmatales > Izemoplasmataceae > JAFGXW01. Next base: position 9,403 of record CAYVZR010000018.1, read on the forward strand.
TCTCTTGTTATTTCTTCTTTACCTAGTTTTGTATCTCTTGCTTCAATTTCATATTTTTCAATATGAATTGAGGTAAATACATCTTGGCGTACTAAACGTTCAGACATAATTACAGCATCTTCAAAGTTGTAACCATTCCATGTCATGAATGCAACAACTACATTTCTACCAAGAGCTAATTCACCTTTTTCCATTGAAGGACCATCAGTTATAGTGTCTCCTGCAGTTACTATGTCACCAATTTCAACTATAGGAGTTTGATTAATACAAGTACCTTGATTAGATCTTTTGAATTTTTCTAAGACATATTCGTCGGTTACACCGTTTTCTTGTCTAATTTTAATTCTTCTTCCATCAACATATTCAACAGTTCCTGAATTCCCAGCTATAACACATGATCCACTATCGTGTGCTGCTTTATATTCAATACCTGTTCCTACGTATGGAGCTTCAGGAACTAGTAGAGGAATTGCTTGACGTTGCATGTTTGCACCCATTAGAGCACGGTTTGCATCATCATGTTCAAGGAATGGAATACATGCTGTTGAAACAGATACAATCTGTTTCGGTGATACATCCATAAGTTCAACACTAGTTCTATTGTGCATTTTTGTTTCACCTTGATTTCTAGCAACTACATAATCATTTGCGATTTGTTTATCGTCATTGACAACTAAGTTTCCTTGACCAATAATATATTTTTCTTCTTCATCAGCAGATAAGAATACCATTTCTTCAGTAATTTGTGATTTCCCATTTGCTAATTGATTTACTTTTAAGTATGGAGTTTCCATAAATCCATATTTGTTTACTCTAACATATGAAGCCAAACTATTGATTAACCCAATATTTTGTCCCTCAGGAGTCTCAATAGGACATATACGACCATAATGTGAATGATGTACATCTCTTACTTCAAATCCAGCACGGTCTCTTGTAAGTCCACCTGGTCCAAGAGCTGAAATACGACGTTTATGTGTTAATTCATCAAGAGGATTAGTTTGAGCCATGAATTGTGATAACTGGCTACTTCCAAAGAACTCTTTCAATGAAGATGTAAGTGGTCTAATATTAATTAAATTTTGAGGAGTTATTTCTTCAGGATCTTTTGTTGACATACGATCCTTAACATTTTTCTCCATTTTTGTAAGACCAATTCTAAATTGGTTTTTAAGAAGTTCACCTATTAATCTTAATCGTCTGTTTCCAAGATGATCAATATCATCTAACGAACCAATACCATTAAATAAATTTAAATAATATGAAATTGACGAAATAATATCTGAAGGTACTATATGTACTTTATCTTCATATGAGTTATTCCCAATTAATTTAACTTGAATCACTTCATCTTCTTTGTTTTTAGTAAGAACTTCAATAACTTGAATTTCAGCTAAATCAAAATAGATGTTTTTATTTTCTAAAGTAGCTCCATATCCTTCTTTAAGCTCTTTAACATAGGCTTTACCCATTTCATCAGTAAGTGTTTTTTCTGTTTTAGCTATTGATTTTAGATACCCTTTATAGTAAACTTTTGCAGTTTTATATTCTTGTTGTCTGACGTCTTCAAGTAAATCTTCATCTATAATATAATCGAATAATTTTACTTTATTTACTTCTGCGCTTCTGAATACACTTAGTTGATCTAAGAATGAATATTCAAGTTCGTAAGCTCCAACACCTGGAACTTTATAAGTATATAAATGACGATATTCTTTTAATTTTTCGATTATTTCATTTGTTATTTCTTGTTCTTTTTCAACAATTACTTCACCAGTTTCAGGATCAACTAAATCATATACTAGTTGTTTACCATAAACACGGTTCAACACATCAAGTTTCTTGTTTATTTTGTAACGTCCAACTTCTGCCAAGTCATATCTTTTAGCGTCAAATAAACGACTAACTAAGAATGCTTTAGCTCCTTCTTCAGTAGCAGTTTCGCCTTGACGAAGTTTTGAATAAACTTCTTTAATGGCTTCTACACAATTTGTTGTTGGATCTTTACTAAGTGTAAGACTAAGGAAGTTTGATTCTCCATAAGTCTCTGTAATTTGTTTTTCACTAGAAAAGCCTAACGCTCTCAAAAGAGTTGTCAGGGCAATTTTTTTACTACGATCTAATTTTACAAACAAAACGTCTTTAGATCCTATTTCATATTCTAACCAAGCTCCTCTTGTAGGAATAACTTGACCTAAGAATTTACTTCTAAGAGTTTTCTTATCAATGTTTTCACTAAAGAATACACCAGCGCTTCTTACAATCTGCGAAACTATAACTCTTTCACTCCCATTAACAATGAAAGATCCAGTTGAAGACATCATAGGAAAATCTCCCATAAATAACTTCTGTTGTTTTATTTCTCCAGTTTCTTTATTTACTAATTTCACATTCACTCGCAAAGGTTTAGAATATGTCATATCCTTTTCCTTGGATTGTGTTTCATTATATTTTGGTTCATCAAATTCATAACCTTCAAAATATAATTCAATGTTTTCAGTAAAGTTTTGGATTGGGGAAATATCTCTAAATAGTTCTGCTAATCCTTTTTGAATAAACCAACTAAATGATTCTGTTTGAACCTTAATAAGGTCTGGTAAATCAATACTAGATTTTACTTTCGAGTAGTTTCGTCTCTCTCTTTTTTTACCGTATTGCACTAAATTAAAACTCACAAACGTCACCCCATTTATTTTAATAAAAACATGCTAAAAACACAAAAAAACGCCTAATTTGGCAATTTAATATAATATCATAAATCCGTCAAATAGTCAATCAATTTTCACATCTAATAACAAAAAATCCGTTTTTCTTATTTACTACTTCTACTACTTTATAAATCGTATTTAGCTTGTTAAACGCCGAATCTGCGCCATGTTTCTTGTTTATAACAACGTAAAATTCTCCATTTTCATTCAAAAATTTATTTGAGTCTTCAAAAAAACGATAAATTACTTTTTTTCCAGCTCTAATTGGAGGATTGGTAATAATTATGTCATATTTTTTTGTAATACCATTAAATCCATCACTATAAAATACATTTGCATTTGCGCTATTCAATACTACATTACTCTTAGTTAATTCGATAGCTCTTTTGTTAACATCTACCATATCTACGTCGATATTGTATACTAGATTCATATAAATTCCTATTACTCCATATCCACAACCTAAGTCTAAACATGATTTATGTTCATCATTAAATTTTAGATATTTTAGTAATACATTTGTACCACGATCAAAATTATTTTTTGAAAACACACCATTATTTGTATTAAATTTCATAGGTGTATTATTAACACTAAAAGCAATCACTTGTGGATTGCTTTTTAGATTTTCATCATTTTCAGAAAAATAGTGGGACATAATATCATCTCCATTTTCCTCTAGTATTTAGAAAGTCAAAAACCTGAGTTTTCACTCAGGCTGTATTGAATTTAGTAATTACTTAACAGAAACTGTAGCTCCTGCTTCTTCTAATTTCTCTTGAATTTCTTTTGCATCTTCAGGAGAAATATTTTCTTTAACTGCTGCTGGAGCTGAATCAACTAAGCCTTTTGCTTCTTTTAATCCTAATCCAGTTAATTCTCTAACGATTTTAATTACTGCAATTTTTTTAGCACCTGGCGCTACTAGTGTAACTGTAACTTCAGTTGGAGCAAGATCTTCTGCGCTTACTGGAGCTGCCGCTGCTACTGCAGATGGATCAACACCAAATTCTTCTTTCATTAAGTCAACTAAGTCTTTTAATTCTAATAAAGTTTTTTCTTTTAATGCTTCAATTATTTCTGTATTTTTTAATTTAGCCATGATTAATTCCTCCTATTATTCTTGTGAATTTTCTTCTAAGTTTTTTGTATGTAAATCGATTGCGATTGCAACTTCCTTAATTGGTTGTAATAATCCTGCAGCTATCATTGTAAGTAATATATCTCTCGAAGGTATAGTTGCAATTTTTTCGATTTTTTCGTTGTTCATGTATTCTCCATCAACAACACCAACTTTTAATTCAAGTGCTTTGTTCGTTTTTGCAAATTCATGAATAACTTTTGCTGCTGACACACTATCTTCTGTACTAAAAGCTATTGCATTTGGTCCAGTAAGTGATTCAGTCAGCTCAGAGTAACCTGCATCTACTACAGCTCTCTTAGTAATATTGTTCTTAATTACTTTAAGTTCACAACCATTTGCTGTTAATTCTCTTCTTAATTTAGTTACTTGTTCAACAGTTAATCCGCTGTAATCTACAACTACAAAACTATTAACGTTATGTAATTTTTCAACTAAAACTTGAACTGCTTCGCTTTTTTTAGCTATTGCTTGTTTTGACACTCTTCCACCTCCAAAACGTATTTCAAGTAAATAAAAACCTCTCATGTCATGGACAAAAGAGGATAGTTTATATCTATTCTTTTATCTCGTTAGGATATTAAGCATTTTGCACCTAAGTCTCGGACATATAGTTTTATTTAATTGTTTCGTTTTATTGTTTTCTTATTTTAACCTAAAATTGATTCTGTGTCAACTTTAATTCCAGGACCCATTGTAGATGCTATAGACAAGTTTTGAATATATCCACCTTTAACAGTTGCCGGTCTTAATCTGTTGATAGTATCAAAGATTGTTCTCAAGTTTTCTAGGATTTGTACAGCTTCAAATGAAACTTTTCCTATACTAACAGAAATGTTACCAACTTTATCAACTCTGTATTCTACTTTACCAGCTTTGATTTCAGTAATTGCTTTTGTTACATCCATAGTAACTGTTCCAGTTTTAGGATTAGGCATTAAACCTTTTGGTCCTAATGTACGTCCAAGTTTACCAACTTGAGCCATCATATCTGGCGTTGCTACTACAGTATCGAAATCAAACCAACCTTTTAATACTTTGTCGACTAAATCTTGTTCTCCAACATAGTCTGCACCAGCTGCTTCAGCTTCTTTTGCTTTTTCACCTTTAGCAAAAACTAAAACTTTTTTAGTTTTTCCTGTACCATGTGGTAATACTACTGCACCACGTAAGTTTTGTTCTGCTTTACGCGGATCTAAGTTAAGGCGAATTGCAAATTCGATAGAAGCATCAAATTTTTCGAATGCTACTTTTTTTAGTAAGTCTATCGCTTCAACTGCCGAATAAGTTTTACTTGCGTCAACTTGAGCAGTAGCTGCTAAGAATTTTTTACCTTTTTTAGCCATAATTTTTTTACCTCCTAAATGTGGTCTAACGGGATTCCCTCCCACAATTAGTTGTATATTAACAACTAAGTGCTTAACTAATCTTTAATCTTGATTCCCATGTTTCTTGCAGATCCTGCTATAATTTTCATTGCTGCTTCAACGTCATTTGCGTTTAAGTCTGGCATTTTAGCTTCTGCGATAACACGTAGTTGATCTTTAGTAATTGAACCTGCAGTATCAGTTAATGAATTACTAGCTCCTTTTGCTACTCCAGCTGCTTTTTTCAATAAATCGCTTGCTGGTGGAGTTTTAGTAATGAATGTAAAACTTCTGTCATCATAAACGGTAATTACTACTGGGATAATTGAACCCATTTGCTCGCGAGTTTTTTCATTGAATTTTGAACAAAATTCTTGAATATTAACTCCCGCTTGTCCTAATGCTGGACCTACTGGTGGAGCTGGGTTTGCTTTTCCCGCAGGAATTTGCAGTTTTACTGTAGTCTTTATTTCTTTAGCCACGAAAGACACCTCCTCTTTTTTCGTGATGTGGTAAGCAGATTTTAATAAATCCTCCCACTCAAAAAATAGCATGGCATGTTGCATGCCAAGCTATTATACTATATTTTTCTATCTGATGTCAAGATATTAATACTATACCTTTTCGATATCCTCAAAGCCAAGTTCAACAGGTGTTTGTCTACCAAACATGTCTACTAATACTGTGATTTCTTGTTTCTCAGGGTCTATTGCGTCAACAGTACCAATTTGATTTAAGAATGGTCCAGTTGCAACACGTACTTTTTCGCCAATTTCAACATCAATTTTTGGTGCTTCCATTAATCCGCATTTCTTAAGAATCGGATTTATTTCATCATCTGGAAGTGGAACTGGTTTTGTTCCTCCACCACTTGATCCTAAGAATCCAGTTACACCTGGAGTGTTTCTTACAACAAACCATGAATCATCTGTAACTTCCATTTCTAAGAATACATATCCTGGAAAGACTTTTACCATCTTTTCTTTAGTTGTACCGTCTGCTTTTTTTTCTATTTTTAATTCTTCTGGAATCATTACTTGAAAAATTCTATCTTCCATCTGCATTGATTCAATACGACGTTCTAAGTTTATTTTAACAGAATTTTCGAATCCAGAATATGTTTGAACAACATACCATCTTCTACCTTCCATCATTAAGCTCCTAAACTATTTAGCCATAAAAACAAAGGTCTAAGACCAAAATCAATTATAACAAAAAACATTCCGATTACTATCATGAAACCAAATACTCTTGCTGAATGGTTAATAATCATTTTTTTATTTGGCCATACAACTTTTTTCATTTCACTGAAACTTGGAACGAAGAATGGCCAAATAGCCAATACAAACGAAACAGCTCCAACTACTACTACAAATATTGAAAATATTGTAATTTTCAAACTAGAGTTAAATATCCATAAATCAGTATATTTAATTTCGATTACAGTTCCTTCTATCAGGTAAACTCCAAGCACTATAACTATTGCACCCAAAATTCCTAAAAGTATTTTTTCGAATGGGTATTCTTTTCTAAGAATTTCGATTACTTTGTTTTTTTTAGCTTCTTCTACTTTTTTCGCCATTATTATTCTCTCCTATTTACTTTCCTTATGGACAGTATGTTGCCCACATCGTTTACAGTATTTTTTCACTTGTAATCTTTCTTTTTTATCCTTGTTTTTATAAGTCGTGTAGTTTCTGGATAAACAAACTTCACATATTAAAATTATTTTTTGTCTCATATTATCACTCTCTTGCATTTATATAATTTAGCAAAGAAATATATTTTTGTCAAGTTACTTAGCAAAATATTTTTTTATTTTCGTCTTTGCTCGGTGCAATGAATTATAGATTTCTTTCTCACTTAGACCATGTTTTTCTTTAATAAATGAGATGCTATAATTTTTTAGTTCTCTTAAAGTATATACTAAATGCTCATTATTTGTAAGTATTTTTGAAATTTCTTTTTTTAACAATTCATAATACACACTATTTTGATTTAGATTGTTATTTGTCTCGTAAATATAATTCTCGTTAATCTTAAAAATTTCTTGTCTTCTAATCTTTTTTGTCAATATTGTAGAATATTTTCTTTGAAGATTTTGTTCAAAATATCTTGTAAACGATTTTGAATACGATTCATCAAATGAGTTAATTGATTTATATAAAATCATCATCCCCTCTTGATACATATCATCATATTCAAAATAAAGGTTGAATTTGTATATTTTTTTAGAAATCAAGCGAGAGTACTTATCAAACATTAACTCCATTGCGTCATTATCACCTTCTCTAATGAGGTTGATAATTTCATAGTCGTTGTGTTTTTGATAAGTCAAATAAGTCACCCTTTCTTATGATATATTTCGTATATTACTAAAGCAGCAGAAACACTAGCATTTAAACTATTAATATGTCCACTCATTGGAACCTTAACAACATAATCACAGTTTTCTTTTACTAATCTTCCTATTCCTTTTCCTTCATTGCCTATTACTACACACAAATTTGTGTCAACATCAATGTCATGTATTGTTTTATCAGTTGTTGCATCTGTTCCAACAATCCAAAATCCATTATCTTTTAATTTATTGATTGTCTGTGTCAAATTAGTAACCTCAACAACATCAACATGTTCAATTGCTCCCGTTGATACTTTTGCAACAGTTGCATTAAGTTTTACACTTCTGTTTTTTGGAATAATTATTGCGTCAACATTAAATGCATCTGCACTTCTTAATATTGCACCCAGGTTGTGTGGGTCTTCTAAAGAGTCAAGCATTACAAATACTTTATTTTCTTTATCTTTTTTTAAAACCTTTTCAAGAGTCTGATATTTATAATCCTCAACTAAAGCACCAATACCTTGATTGTTTGGAGGCAATATCTTATTCAAATTGAACTTATCCATTTCTTTGATTTTAAGTTGTTTCTCTGTAGCCAAAGATAAAATCTCATCATTAGACCCTTTTTGAATATAAATTTCATAAATTTTGTGGTTTACTTTAATAGCTTCTAGCACAGTATTTTTACCTGTGATAATTATAGCCATAAAATCACATCCTTTTTCATTTTATATTCTAACACAGATACGCACTCATTACTATTGAAAAATATCGAAAAATATTGCCCTGAAAGCGTTTTAGCGATATAATGATTTTTGAGAGGTGATTGATTTGGATAAACATCAAGCAGCGCATTTACTATCGTCTAATCTTACCAAGACAATGGGATGCACAGATATTGGGGTTGTAGGGTATATTGCCTCTATAGGAGCATATACTCTAAGAAATAAAGTAATAAAATCTGTAAGTTTATTAATGAGTGAGGAATTGTATAAAAACAGTGTTAATGTAGGTATTCCTGGGCTTAAAGAAAGTGGCCTTGAAAAAGCATTGGCTCTTGGAATTTTACTAAAAGATCCTAAGAAACAATTAAGTGTTTTTGAAAGTGTCACAAATGATGATATTGAAAAAGTTAGATTATTACTAGATGCTATAGATGTTAAAATAGAGTATCGCAAATTTGAACACACCGTTCTTTATGAAGAACTAAAATTAACTTCAACAGAAGGTGACGAAGTTACAATTGTAATTCAAGATTCTTATGACAATGTAACTAGTGTAATAAGAAACAAAGAAGTTTTAGAAGAATTTGAAAAAGAACAATTACTTGGAAGAATTAACAAATATAAAATTGGTTCATTTGATGAGATTTTAGAATTTGTTCAGGTTGGAGATTTCGAAGGATTAGAGTATTTGTTTGAAACAGCTATAATCCAATATGAAAATGCTCGAAATGAAATCATTAAAGCATCAGGAGATTATCTTGTAGAAAATCTAAAAGATTCTCAAAAAAACTGTGTATATGATTTATCTAATTATCTAAGAAAATATATTTCACTACCCGCAAGTAAAAGAATGGCTGGTGAAATATATACTGTTTATGGGGTTGCAGGAAGTGGCAATCTAGGTATTGGAACTTTGATAACTCCTATGTTTTTAGCTGATGCATATAATCTTGATGAAATAACTAGAAAGAAAATTATAGTATTATCATTTTTAACTAGTGTTTATGTTAAACAAGAAATGAGCATCGTTACTGTTCTTTGTGGGACTGGACATGCTATAGGTTGCAGCGCTGCAGCTGTAACTGCGTATGTAAAAAACGGTGATGATGATCAAATAAAACAAGCCATAAATCTTTACCTTTCAACATCGATGGGATTTATATGTGATGGAGCAAAAATGTCCTGCACTAACAAAGTATCGTTTGCAGCAATGAATGGAATGATTGCTGGGAAGATGTCTGTTGAAGATACAGCATATTGTGATGGTATGGGATTAAATAAATTAGATATTGATGAAACAATTAAGAATCTTGGTAAACTAAATAACGAGATTTTAAATTCTGCCAATAGAGGAATTATCGAATTGATATAAAAAAAATGAGAACAATTTTGTTCTCATTTTATTATGATTTGAATTAGTTCATTTAGTCTATCTATTTCTTTATTTAGATACAGAAATCCAATTAATGCCTCGAATCCAGTTGCTTGTTTATATGTTGCCAAATCTGTATTTTTAGGTTTTCTTTCTGAATTAGAATTTCTACCTCTTTTAAATATTGATATTTCCGTTTCTGTTAAACTATCCATTATTTTATCAAGAGCTACTTTTTGTCCTTTAGCACTTGTATATTTTATTGCTTCATTATGAAGCTTTTGGACTTTAGTTAAACCCTTTTCAAGAAGGTATTCTCTAATATAGAGTTCATATATTGAATCTCCCAAATATGCTAGAGTTACTCCGTTTAATTGATTCATTAAACGATACCTTTTTCCTGTAGAATCAAACGGTATTTATCTGCATTTTCAAAATCTTTTTCTTTTCGAGCTTTATTCCATAAATTGTATGTTTCTTTATCATCATCTAACAATGGTTTTTGATCACATTTTAGTCCTAATACTTTGAAAAAGTCTTCAAACATTTTTAAAGCTGAAAGAAGTACTTCAAGCTCAGAATTACTTCTTAAAAGTTGATTAGCTTTCTTATTTAAATTTTGAAGTGCAGTTATTGCATTAGCTGTATTAAAGTCATTATCCATCGCTTCGAGGAACTCTTTAAATATTAATAGTAAAGTAGGATTTGTCTTTCCATTTCCATAAAGCATATCATTTAGATCTAATTTAAGATAAAGCGCTTTATATGTTCTATGTATTTTCTCCCATTCATTTACATAAACATCCAAAGCTTCAGCTGTATAATTAATAGGGCTTCTATAATGAGTTGATAAAGTAAACAATCTAAACCCATTTGGATTCACAGTCAAATCTTTAACCAAGATTGTCTTTCCTTCACTTTTGCTCATCTTACTTTCATCTATGTTTAGCAATCCATTATGCATCCAATATTTTGCGACTGAGTGGTTATTTAAGACTTTAGATTGAGCTATTTCATTTTCGTGATGTGGAAACATAAGGCCACTTCCTCCACCATGAATATCAATTTTTTCTCCAAAAATATCATCGATCATAGCAACACACTCTGTATGCCAACCAGGTCTACCTTTTCCAAAAGGCGAATCAAATTGAATGCCAACATCTGTTTTTTTCCATAATGTAAAATCTAAAGGATTTTCTTTTTTTGGGTTTACCTCAACTCTTGCTCCTACAAGTAAGTCTTCAATTTTTCTATTAGACAAAATACCATAATCTTTAACGTTCGATACTCTAAAATAAACATCACCGTCTACCTTATATGCAAACCCTTTTTCAATAAGAATCCCAATATAATCAATGATGTGATCCATATATTCTGTAACTCTTGGTTTAATATAATCTGTACTTGAGTTTAATTTTTCAACATCATTCAAAAACGCAGTTATGTATTTTTCAGTTACTTCTTTTTCAGCAACCTTTAATTCTAAAGCCTTAGTAATAATTTTATCATCCACATCAGTAAAATTAGATACAAATTTAACTTCGTAATTTCTAAATTCAAAATACTTTCTGACAGTGTCAAAAAAGATTACAGGTCTTGCGTTTCCAATGTGAATATAATTATACACAGTGGGACCACAGACATACATATTAACCTTGTTTTTATGAATCGGAACAAATTCTTCAAGTTGATTAGTATAAGAATTAAATATTTTCATAATGCCACATCCTATTTTTTTTTATTGAGTAATATAATACGATTAAATTTACATTTAGTCAATTTTATTGAACAACTAATAAAATATAATTACAACTAAATTATATGTGAATATTTACGATAAGTAAACAATTAAAAAACAGGAGAAATACTCCTGTTTGTTAATTCATTAAAGTTTTACTACGTTTGCAGCTTGAGGACCTCTATCACCCTCAACCACTTCGAATTCAACTTTTTGACCTTCGTCTAAAGTTTTAAATCCTTCACCAGTGATTGCTTTGAAGTGAACAAAAATATCTAGTTCCTCTTCTGTTGTAATAAATCCGTAACCTTTTTCTGAATTAAACCATTTTACTGTACCAGTCATGTAAATCTCCTTTTCATTCTTATTTGCATAATTATTATAATCTATTTTTTAATGTATTGCAAATATATTTTATGAGATAACGGCCTGTCTAGACATTATTAAAAAATATCTCGCTGTTTTTTTGCTTCATTTTAATGTTTTCTAATTTTAGTTTTTATTCCATATTTCATCATATTTTTCTTCATCGTATCCTACCAAAATATGGTCTTTATCAATGACTAATGGACGTTTAATCAACATTCCATTTTGACTTAATATATCATAAATATCATCCAAAGACATTGATTTATATTTATTTTTCATTTCTAATTCTCGATATAATTTCCCACTAGTATTGAAGAACTTTTTTATCTCTAAACCGCTTTGTTCATGGTAATTCTTCATTTCTTCTTTTGTAGGAACTGTTACTTTTAAATCGTAAGTTTCTATTTCAATCTTGTGTTTTTTAAAATACTTAACTCCTTTTTTAAAAGAGCTACATGAATTTATTCCATAAACCTTTATCACTTGCTTACATCCTCTGTTTTGATAGAAGAATCAACAAGTTTGTTTAACCCACCAATTTCTTCATCGGTCAAATATCTCCAGCTGCCTGCCGGAACATCTAGGTGTACATTCATAATTCTAATTCTTTTTAATGATTTCACTTGATATCCTAAAAAATCACACATTCTTCTGATTTGTCTATTGAGTCCTTCTGTTAATATTATGTTAAACTTATATTCATCAATTTTGTTCACTTTGCATGATTTAGTTATAGTATCTAGTATCGGAACCCCTTTTCTCATTAATGCTAAGAAAGATGGAGATATTTCCTTATCAACTTCAACAATATATTCTTTTTCATGGAAATTACCCGCTCTTAAAATCTTATTAACGATATCTCCATCATTGGTCATGAATATTAATCCTTCACTTGCTTTATCAAGTCTGCCTACATGAAAAAGTCTTTTTGGATGATTTAAAAAATCAACAATGTTATTTTCAATTGTATGGTCTGTTGTTGAAACTATTCCAACTGGTTTATTAAGTGCAATGTAAATAGGAATTAACCCTCTGGTGATTATTCTCCCATCAACCATTACTACATCTTCATCAGTGACTTTTAAGCCTTTTTCAGGAACCTTATTATTAACAGTTACTCTGTTATCATCAATCAATCTGTCAGCTTCTCTTCTTGAACAAAAACCGGCTTCACTTAAAAATTTATTAACCCTAGTTTCCATATGAATCCCCCGATTATTTCTTAACTATTTCTTTGACTCTTCCTACTTTTCCATCTTCTAGCATCACTTTTATTCCATACGGATGACTTGAAGACTTAGTTAGAACTTTTGCGATAACTCCAAAAGTTAAAACTCCGTTTTTTTGGTTTTGTTTTTCTACTACCATTACTTCCATTCCAACGCTTAAATCTAATCTATTTTCACCATTCATTTTATTACTCCT
>CAYVZR010000019.1:0-6269 GCA_964456195.1 uncultured Candidatus Izemoplasmatales bacterium
CTGTAGGATTTTCTTTGGTTAAATTTAGTTTAGCAAAAGATGAGACTAAAAGATTAAATACTGTTGTTGGACACATTCATTCAGAAGAGGCGTTACTCGAATTAGCTCAAAAACTTAGTAATTCAGAATATCTAAGCGGGAAGAGAAAAGAAGCTTACTTTGAAATTGAAAACTTATTAGAAGAAGTTTCATCAGTTACTAATTTCCCGATATTTGATGATTATATCAAACAAAATTATTTAGACAACCTTCTTAGAGGAGGATATCCTTTGATTCTTAAAGGAGAAAAAACTAACTTTGTTTATCATCTTTTTTCTAGAAGACATGGTGACTTAGAAAGAGATTATAACTTCTTTAGCCTTGCTCCAGAATTTTATTCTCAAGGGAATGGTAGTTTTAGAGATGTATGTCAAAATAGAAGAAATGATGTAACTTTTAATCCTGAAGTTGAAGATTTTAATATGAAGATGTTTGCTAGTTTTATTCAAGCAGATGGATATAATCCACTGTCAATTAATGGATCCACGTTTGAGATTGAAGATAAAGATTATGCTAATAAATTAGTTGATGATTTATTTGCTGGAAGTAGTGTTATGCGTGAAGTTATACTTGGCAAATTCACTCCTGGTGGAATCATAAATACAATGGCAAACCATGATATTTTTGTTGATTTAACAGATGATATGCTATTTGATAAAATATTTAAATTTGCAAAACAAAATTATGAAGCACATTTTGCAGAAGGTTACTGGATTGATCATTGGACATATATTTTAGATTTAGTTGAAAATTATCAAAGTATCTATCCAGATAAAATGCATTCAAAATTGTATTTAGAAAATGATTACTCATATTTTGATAGTCCTGCATACGTTTTACCAAGAGATGAAAAAATATGCTTAACAAATGATAACAAGATTAGAAGATTCGGATCAATTCTTCACAATGATGAAGAGAAAGTATTTAAACTAAAAATGGATCCAAATAAATCTTCATGGTTGAAAGACGAAAATGGAGAAACTGTAAAAACAAATCTATATGGTAAATTATTTGTTTTAGCAACTAACAAAATTGTTAACTTAGATCCTAGTGGAATTGGAATTGAAATGGAAGCGAATAACCCCGGATGGAATGATGCAATGAATGGTTTGCCTGGATTATTTGGTAGTGGAGTAAGTGAAACAATTGAGTTAAAAAGAGTTGTTATGTTTTTACTTGAAAATTTCGATAAAGATTCAAAGGTAATGATTCCCGTTGAATTAATCAAGTTAGTTAATGGAATGGTTAATCTCTTAACTAAAGATTTAAGTGATTTTGACTTCTGGGATGAAACAAATAATTTAAAAGAAAATTATCGATTTGAAATTAGATTTACTATAGAGGAAAATAAACTGATTGAAACTTCTCTTATCGAGAAAGCACTAAAATTGTATTTAGTAAAAATCGACTCTGCATTAGATAAAGCATATAAATTAGGTGAAGGAATTTATCCTACATTTTTAGTTCACAAAGTCACAAAATATGAAGAAATAATTGTTGATGGTTTCAAGAAAATCGGGAATTATGGACTTCCAACTGTAAAACCCCTTGAATTTAAAATGAGAAAATTACCTAATTACTTAGAAGCTCCAGCAAGAGCTCTAAAGGTCATGAATGGTAGTGGTAATAAGTTAAAGATGTTTAAAAAAATTAAGGAATCTAACATATATGATCATGAATTGAAGTTTTATAAGACTAGTGAATTTTTAGATGATGAATCGAACGAAATAGGTCGAGGAAGATCGTTTACAAAAGGTTGGCAAGAAAGAGAATCTAATTTCTTACATATGACTTACAAGTATTTAGTTGGATTACTAAAAAGTGGTCTTTACAAAGAATACTTTGAAGAAATCAAGACAAACTTAACTTGTTTCATGGATCCTGAAATATATGGTAGAAGTACACTTGAGAATTCAAGTTTTATTGCTCCAAGCATCAATCCTGATCCAGCTGTTAGAGGGCAAGGATTTGTAGCAAGACTATCAGGAAGTACAGCAGAAATGCTTTCATTATGGTCTGTAATGATGATGGGTAAAAAACCATTTATCTATGATGGAGAACTAAAATTAAATCTTCAACCAGCACTTAGTAAAGAATTCTTTAAAGATGGAAAAGTAAGTTTTAGATTCCTAGGTAAAACATTAGTTACATATATCAATGAAAATAATGTGGATACATTTAATGGTGAATTTAAAATAAAAAAATACATAGTTGATTCTATTGAAATGGATGAGGTTAAAGGTGATTTAGCTCATGACATTAGACTAGGATTAATTAAAGAAATAAAAGTATTCTTTTAAGGAGGATTAACAATGGCTAAAGTTATTATTACTGAAAAAGACTCAGATAGAAGATTTTTTATAGAAGAACTTCGTGAAAATAAAAACTTGCAAAACGTTGATATTGTCCTTGATGAGAATGTAACTTACCAAAGTATGGTAGGTTTTGGTGGTGCTTTTACTGAAAGTGCTGCTTACAATCTTGGTAGGGTTAGCAAAGAAGTAAGAGAACAAGCAATTAAAGATTATTTTGATAAAGAAGAAGGACTTGGTTACACAATTGGAAGAGTTAGTATTCATGGCTGTGATTTTAGTTTAAGTAGTTATACATATATTGAAGAGGGAGATAAAGAGTTAAAGACTTTTGATATATCAAGGGATTTAACATATGTTGTTCCTTTAATCAAGGATGCTGAAAAGTATGCTAAAGAACCAATTGAACTACTGGCTAGTCCTTGGAGCCCTCCTGCATTTATGAAAGATAATAATTCAATGATAAAAGGCGGTAAATTACTACCTGAATATTATGAAGCATGGGCTAAATATTATATTAAATTTGTTGAAGAATATCGCAAACTTGGACTAAAAGTCTGGGGTGTAACAGTTCAAAACGAACCAGCGGCAGTACAGCGTTGGGATTCTTGCATTTACAGTGCTGAAGAAGAACGTGATTTTGTCAAATTTCATTTAGGACCTCTTATGAAAAACAGTGACGCCTCAGATGTAAAAATATTAATATGGGATCATAATAGAGATATTATGGTTGAAAGAGCAAGCACAGTACTAGAAGATAAGGAAGCAGCTCAGTATGTATGGGGTACTGCATTCCATTGGTATGTAAGTGAAGCTTTTGAAAATGTTGGTAAAGTTCACGATATGTTTCCTGAAAAAGGATTGTTATTTACAGAAGGTTGCCAAGAAGGTGGAGTTCATTTTAATTCTTGGAAAACCGGAGAAAGATATGCTAGAAATATGCTTGGAGACTTTAATAATTGGTGCCAAGGATATATTGATTGGAATCTATTCTTAGATAACACTGGAGGGCCAAATCATGTAAATAATTTATGTGATGCTCCAATTATAATAGATATATTCCCAGAAAAATTAATTCACCAAAGCTCTTATTACTATGTAGGACACTTTAGTAAATATATAAGACCTGGTGCTTTGAGAATAAAAGTTACAAACAACTCATTACTAAATGTTACCGCCTTTAAAAATGTTGATGGCACTTTAGCATTTGTTGTTTTAAATGAAAGTGAAGAGATTCATAAATTTAGTTTTGAATATCTAAATAAAAAATACGAATTATCAATTAATAATAATTCAATTATGACTATTTTGATTTAGGGATCTTTATGGAAAAAATAAGATCAGTAAATTTAGAGGAGTATTTAAAATGAAAAAGATTTTGATAGTATTATTATTGATTTCATTTAGTTTTGTTCTTACAGGGTGTAAAGATGATACTATTGAAGATCCAATACCAGAGGTAAACTGTGATTTATTTCCAAATAGTGACAAATGTCAAGATCCTATTATTGATGATATTGATTTAATTTGTTTAGTAACAGAGGAAGATTGTATTGAAGAAGTAGAACAACTAATATCAAATATGAACCTAATGCAAAAAGCAGCTCAAATGGTTCAGGCCGAACGTGGAAACATTACTCCCGCGCAGGTTAAGCAATATGGTATTGGATCAATATTAAGTGGTGGAGGAAGTCACCCATCTTCATATAATAATACAGTCGATGACTGGTATGAAATGTATGAGAATTATCAAGATGCAGCATTACAATCAGACAGCGGTATTCCTATCATTTATGGAATAGATGCAGTCCATGGGAATAACAATGTTTATGGAGCTACGATTTTTCCTCATAACATAGGACTTGGTGCAGCAAATGATGCTGATTTGATGTATAGAATTGGTATAGCAACTGCCGAAGAAATTAAAGTAACTGGAATTTCTTGGACATTTGCTCCAGCTCTAAGCGTTGTTCAAAGTATTTCTTGGGGAAGAACATATGAAGGATTTAGTGAAAATCCTTTAATCCATCAAAACTTAACATATGACACTATTATGGGACTTCAACATTATGGAGTTAGTGCTAGTGCTAAACACTATTTAGGTGATGGTGGAACTGATAATGGAAATGACCAAGGTAATGTAATTCAAGATGAAGAAACAATAAGAGAATTACATCTTGCTCCTTATTATGAAGCTGTAAGAGCGGGAGCTGATACTATCATGATTTCTTATAGTTCAATAAATGGTGATAAGATGCATGGTAGTGATTACTGGATAAATGATGTTTTAAAAGATGAATTAGGATTTACAGGATTTATCATAAGTGATTGGAATGCAATTCATCAGTTACCTGGGGACTTTGATGATCAAGTAGTAGCTAGTGTTAATGCTGGTGTTGATATGTTGATGGAACCATTTGATTGGGAAAATACAATTAACAGTCTATTTGATGCAGTCTTACAAGACAGAATTTCAAGAGATAGAATCGATGATGCAGTTAGAAGAATCTTAACTGTTAAATATAATCGTAGGATATTAGACGACCCATATGATCGTTTAGATGAAGATGATTATTTCTACACACAAGCTCATCAAGATTTAGCCAGAGAAGCAGTACGTAAATCTTTAGTATTACTTAAAAATGAAAATGAAGTACTACCACTATCAAAATCCGAAAATGTATATCTTGTTGGACCTGGAATGGACAATGTAGGTTATCAATCTGGTGGTTGGACAACTTACTGGCAAGGAAATACAAATAGTGATATTGGTGTTGGAGTTAGTATCTTAGATGCATTTACTAGTGAACTTACTTTGAATGGAGCAACTGTTGTAAGTAGTATGTCACAAGCTGACACTGTAGTAGTAGTTCTTACTGAACTTCCATATAGTGAAGGAAGTGGTGATAACTGGAGTTTAACACTAACTACTGGCAACTCACATCCTGAAAATATTGATGCCTTAAACATTGCAATAGCGGCACATAATGCGGGTAAAAATGTTGTAGGAATCTTAATGTCAGGTAGACCATTATTAATAAATGACTACCTACAGTATTTTGATTCATTTATCGCAGCTTGGCTTCCAGGTAGTGAGGGTGGAAGTGGGATTAGCGATGTAGTATTTGGAGATTATAATTTTACTGGAAAATTATCATTCACATGGCCTTTGAATATCTCTCAAATAGGATATACATCAAATGAAGAAAATTATGATCCAAATAGTGTATTATTCCCATTCGAATATGGATTAAATTATTTAAACTAGGATTTAATATATCAGTTTCTTTTAAAAAAATAGAGAAACTGGTAGAATAAATATATAGAAATTAGGAGGAATAAAATGAAAAAATTATTATTAGTATTATTACTTGTGACAATTTCTGTGGGACTAACTGGTTGTAAAGACAAAGCTAGTTATGAAGGATTAGATACAGGAATTTCAGGACAAATCGACTTGCTACTATGGAGTGGATCTGGAGAATATTTAGAAGATATTGGACATCAAAATTTAGATGAAACACAGTTGCTAGCGCAAAACGATGCTGCTACATACTATGTTGCTAAAGAGTTTAATAAGATCTATCCAAACGTTGTAATTAATGTTTTAGCCGTACAAGGTGGACCAACTGACGGTAGAATTTGGGCTCAAGAAATTGAGAACTATAAAACTGACAATGGAGTTTATCCTACAATTTGGGCTAGTACAGACTTAGCTGGAGATGTAGCTGACGGAAATGTAGCAGATCTTACAAGATTTGCTGATGATCCTTTTTACAAAGCAATGAATCCATCAATCATGCAAATGATGAATTATCACGGATTCCAAGCTGGACTTCCTCAATATATTTTACCTTGGGGTATTTATGTAAATAAGGAACTTGCTGAAGCTCAAAACTTAGATGTACCTGAACCTAA
>CAYVZR010000019.1:6369-8360 GCA_964456195.1 uncultured Candidatus Izemoplasmatales bacterium
TTTATGTAAATAAGGAACTTGCTGAAGCTCAAAACTTAGATGTACCTGAACCTAATTGGACTATTGAAGATTACACTGATTTCCAAGGGAACAGTGAAGCTGATGAATGGTATGGTTCAATGGACACACCAATTAGAATTATTGAAACAGGAACTAATGATATCGTTAAGAGCCTATTTAATTATCAAGGTGGAGATTACGTTACTTTAGATAGTAATGAAGTTAAATCCTTAATTCCATACTTTGAAGAATGGAATGACAATGCAGTATATGGTAATGAAGTATCTGATGCTATGTGGGCTGACGTAGGTGGTTGGGCATATGATTGGTTCAGAAAAGGTAAATTATTAACATTTGAAGGTGACCCTTGGATGATGGGTGACGCTGCAATTCCTGATGAAACTTGGTGGGCAGCTGCATTAATCGATGATTGGGATATTTATCCAAGACCTTCAACTGATTATACAGACAACACTATTGGGATTGTATTAGATCCTATGGCAATCTATAATTCTTGTTTAGATGATGAGAATATTGCATGTACTGTAGAAGAAGAAGCTAAAATCAAATTAAATTATACTTTTGCCTCTTTCTGGATTGCAGACACTGCAAGCTGGACTGCTAGAGCTGAAGGTATGTTTACAGATGAAGCAAATAATAAAACATCAAGTTCATTGAATGATTCATTCCCTGTAACTACAGGAGATTTATTTGATGAACAATTGAATATCTGGTATACACCAGTTAAACATCAAAGATTTAGTGATCCTAGTGTAATGCCAGGATTCCATGAAGTAATTAGGATTTATGAAGCGGGACAATTTTGGGATGTATCAGATAAAGCATATCCGTATTTTTACACTGTAGAGGGAAGTAGAAAACCTAACCTTGAAGAGTGGAGAAATTACTGGGATCCAAATTTCAACGGAGGATTCGAAAAAGGTGACGCCGGATTTGAAGATGCTGTACTTGGATCACTTCAAAAATGGAGTGAAGATGCTAATATTAGATTTGCACAATCTTTTGCTGATTTAGAAGCGGGACTAAGAACTTATTACGGATATCAAGACGAAGATTTCGATAATAACTAATAATTTATTTTAGGCTTAAAAATGCCGTTTACGGCATTTTTGAGTTTAATGATTTAACATACATTTTTGCATATTAGGAGGAGATTACATGACTAGAAAAAGATTGATCAATCTTGGATTAATTGTTATTTTAGTTACGATAATTGCATTAGCAATCATTAAACCATTTCAAACCAGTGACATAGCTGCTTGGAGAGAGGAAGTTAGTACTCAGGATTATTTGGATGCTATTGAGTTTTTAGAAGAAACGACAGATAACTCAAGATTTACATATTTTGATTACTTACAAGATGTTTCAGTCGACTATTCTCTTCAAACACATGATGGAGTATTATTATCTGATGAAGCTATTGAAAGACTCGGATACAGTGGTACTAATGTAGCTGATTTAGGTGCTGATGAAATCGCAAGTTACCAAGTTGATATTTCTGAAGCGGGTTATTACGTCATTAATACTGATTATATTGTTACAGGAGATATACTTAACAATGTAACTGTAAGTATAAAGATTAATAACGAATTTCAGTTTGATGATGCTAAAACAGTAGATGTGGTTCTTTATTGGGAAGACTCTACTAAAGAATTTGTAGTAGATACTTATGGTGATGAAACATTACCACCACAAAATAAACTTGAAGAATGGAGACATTTGGATTTATACAATAATACGTATACATCTAATGAACCTTTATTGTTCTATTTTGTGACAGGAATAAATACTATTACAATTCAAAATGTTTCTTCAGGAGAACTTAAATTTGGAGATCTTGAAGTAAATCCTCCAGAATATATTCCTAGTTATGATGAATATATTCAAAATTACGACGATCAAGCAAGTGAATTTAGCTTGTTTACAAACGCAACAGAGTATATTGAAAAGAATTCTTCTTATGTAAGATT
>CAYVZR010000019.1:8460-15686 GCA_964456195.1 uncultured Candidatus Izemoplasmatales bacterium
TGGAGTTCACACAATTACTTTTAGAGCAGAAAAAAATGATTTATCAGAACAATTAAGAAATTTACAAGCTATGATTGATCACATCAATCAGTTTGCTCTTGAAATTATCAAGATAACTGGTAAAGATATCGATCAAGACAGAACTTGGGAAATTACTAGATATATCGAGAATACACAATATTATTTAGAAGCGTATCAAAAAATTGTTAAATATATGGTAGTACAGTTATCTGAATTTAGTGATAAAGACGATTTATCTGCAAGTCTTTCATATTTAAAGAAAGCGAATGTTGAATTAGAAAAAATGTTAGAAAATCCTGATGAATTACCACTTTATTTAAATAACTTATATAGTGGTAGTAGTAGTGTCACATTGTTGTTTGGGAATAGTTTAGATACTTTGGCTGATCAACAATTATACTTAGATGGATTTTATGTTTCAAACGATGATTACTATGAAAAAGCAAATGCTGGAGTCTTTAAAAGAGTATTTTCTGGAGTAAGAACTTTCTTTACTAGTTTTACATCAGATAAATATGATATAGATAATAGTGATGATGTAATAAATGTCTGGGTTAATAGACCATTAACCTATGTTGATATCATGCAAAAAATGGCAGATTCATCTTTTTCTGATGAGTCTGGAAAACAAGTAAAGATTAGTGTTATGCCTGATCCTACTAAATTAATATTGGCAAATTCTGCAGGAAATACTCCTGATGTTGCACTTGGGCTTTTAAGTTATATGCCTTTTGATTTAGCAATCCGTGGAGCACTTTATGATTTGTCACAATTTGATGATTACTGGGAATTTGCAAATAACTTTGCACCTGGAGCACTTGTTCCATATATCTTTGATGATGGAGTATATGCTATCCCTGAAACACTTGAGTTTAATGCATTAGTTTATAGAACTGACGTATTTGATTCTATTCCTGGACTATATGTTCCAGATACATGGGATGATGTAATAGGATTACTTCCTACATTACAAAGATACGATATGAACTTCTACTATCCAACTTCTGGTGGAACTGCCTTAAAATGGTTTTACCAAACATCTCCATTGATTTTTCAAAATGGTGGTACTTTGTATAGTGAAGACGGTCTATCTACATCAATTAATAGTGAAAACTCTTATAAAGGAATACAACTTCTTGGCGATTTATATACAACATATAGTTTGCCTCAACAAGTAGAAAACTTTTATAATTCATTTAGATATAACAAATTACCAATAGGTATTATTGATTTTAATACTTATATACAACTTAAAAATGCTGCCCCAGAACTTGTAGGGCAGTGGAAAATAGCACCGTATCCTGGAACATATAATGAAGAAACTGATTCGGTTGATCGCTGGTACGTTGGAAACGGAACTGGTGGAATCATGTTTAAAAACAGCAATGATGTTGATGGTAGTTGGGAATTCATGAAGTGGTGGATGAGTACTGAAGTACAAACTCAATTTGCCTATACTCTGCAAGCAACATATGGACCAGAATTCTTGTGGCTAAGTGGTAACTTAAATGCCGTAGAAAGTAGTCCACTAGATAACGCTGATAAGAAAATCATTTTAGAACAAGTAGGATGGTTACGAGATGTTCCGAGAACACCTGGGCAATATATGCTTGAACGTGGGTTAAGTAATATTTGGAACACAGTTACTTTTGATGGTACGCCTGTACGTGTAGCTATTGATAGAGAAATAATTATAATTAACCGTGAAATAGAAAGAAAAATGGTTGAGTTTGGATATTTAGATAATGAAGGAAATATTCTAAAACCATATACAATTAGAGATGTTGACTGGATCCAAGAACAGATGGATAATGCGAAAGCAGGTGATAGTTAATGGCTAAAAATATTCGTAGTTTTAAGAGAGAACTTAATATTGACAAGTATTCTACTTTACTATTAATACTTCCTTATATCTTGTTGTTTTCAACATTCATCATCTTACCTGTACTTGTTGCTGTAGGGCTATCTTTTACTTACTTTGATTTAATTCAAGCCCCAAGGTTAGCTGATTTATATGGTATGTTCAATTATGTAATGTTATTTACGCAAGATGAAAATTTCCTTAAGTATGTAATACCTAATACTATAAAATATGCAATTTTAGTTGGACCTGGTGGTTACATTTTGGCATTTTTAATGGCTTGGATGTTATCACAGATTCAAGCTACTCCGAGAAAAATAATTTCACTAGCTTTATATACTCCATCAATGGCTGGTGGAATATTTATGACAGTAGTTTGGACAAAATTATTTAGTGGTAATGACGATGGATATATTAATGCATTATTACTAAAGTGGGATTTTATTGATGAAGCAATTCAATTTTTACAGAGTCCTGAGTATTTATTAAACATTATGATTTTTGTTGCCCTTTGGGGTTCAATGGGAATTGGATTCTTGGCAATGCTTGCTGGGCTTCTGAATGTTGATAAATCATTATATGAAGCAGCCTACGTTGATGGAATCAAAAATAGATTCCAAGAAATAATTTATATTACTATCCCTCAAATGAAACCTCAAATGCTATTTGGGGCAGTTATGGCGATAGTTGGAGCATTTAATACTGGATATATTGGAGTTGCATTATCGGGGGCAAACCCTACTCCACAATATTCAGGACAGTTAATAATTAACCATATTGAAGATTATGGTTTCCTTCGATATGAAATGGGATACGCTGCTGCGATCAGTGTTGTCTTGTTAATAATGATTGTATTCTTCTCTAAAATAGCTTATACGCTATTTGGGGAAAAGGACTAGGAGGAATACTATGAGTTTACGAAGTATGGAAGTTAGTCCTAAATATTTTAATAAATCGCAGCTGAAATTTTATGCTATTTTAATTCCTGTGGCAATATTCATGTTGTTGCCAGTTGTATTCATTTTCTCACAAGCTTTAAAACCTTTAGATGAATTATTCTTATTCCCCCCAAGATTTTTAGTTCAGAAGCCAACATTGAAAAACTTTACTGATTTATTTAGAGCGGCTTCTAGTACAGGTGTACCAATGACTAGATATCTGTTTAACTCAGTAATTATTACTGTTGTAGCAATTACAGCTACATTAGTTATAACTACTAGTACAGGGTATGCATTGTCTAAAAAGGAATTTAAAGGTAAGAAATTTATATTTAAAATAAACCAGATGGCATTAATGTTTGTAGCAATTGCTGTAATTATTCCTCGTTATTTAGTAATTGATGCTCTTGGATTAAATGACAGTTTCTTTGTTCATGTTATTCCTTATCTTGCAATGCCGGTTGGATTATTCCTCGTAAAACAATTTATCGATGGAGTTCCTGATGAACTAATAGAAGCAGCGAAGATTGATGGGGCAAATGATTTTCATATATTATTTAAGATTATTATTCCATTAATAAAACCTGCGCTTGCAACTATAGCAATTCTTACTTTCCAGTTTATTTGGAATAATACAGAAAGTAGTAATTTTTACATTATTACTGAAACGAAAAAAACATTTTCATTTTACTTAACAACATTAACAGCTAACCAAACAGTATCAATTGCTGGTGCGGGTATGGCAGCCGCAGCAGGACTGATTATGTTTATTCCAAATTTGGTAATTTTCATTATTATGCAAGGAAAAGTAATGGACACTATGAGCCATTCAGGTATTAAGTAATGAAGAAGCAATTAATAGTATTTTTATCAATGTTAATTCTTGCCATATCAGTATTGTCTTTTAAAGAAGTTGATGCATCAAGTACAACAACTTATACCTACGCGATTGATCGTAAAGGTTTCTTTGTTGTTACCCAAGATGCTTATTTACCACATAGAACAATATTAGATTTAGATTTGGATAGTCCTGAGGACGTATTCATAGATGAAAATGATAATTTATTTATAGCTGATACAGGTAATAGAAGAATTGTTGTTTACAGCTCGGAGACGGATGAAATATTATATGAAATAACTCATCCTGATTTTAGTAGTCCTAGAGGAGTTTTTATTACTGAAGATAATGAATTATATGTAGCTGATAGTAGTGCTGAAGCAGTATTTAGATTTAATGTAGACGGAACATTCATAGAGAAATTTACTAAACCTACAAGCGCTAGTTTTGAAGCAACATCATTTAACCCTAAAAGAATTGCAGTAGATAATCAAAATAATATGTTTGTTATTGCAGAAGGTGTATTTAATGGAATTATTCAATTATCTGATAGTGGAGAATTTTTAGGATATTTTACTACAAATAAAGTAAGTCTTACAGCGAAACAATTATGGGAAAATTTCTTTTTAACTGAAGTTCAAAGAGATCAACTTGGAGATAGAAATCCTGTTAACTTTAGTAATGTGTTTGTTGATGATAAGGGTATTAAATATTCAACAAGTTTAGGAACAAATATTGATAACCTAAAGAAACATAATACAGACGGATCTAGTAATATCAATAGTGATTTTGGGTTCGATTTAGGGTTAGTTGATGTCTACACTGATTCACAAGGAATTATTTATACAGCAAGTGATTCTGGGTTAATAAATGTATTTACGAGTGATGGAAGTTTTATCTTTACTTTCGGATCAAGTAATGAAAATGAAGATGTATCAGGATTGTATTCAGATCTTACAAGTATTGCAGTTGATAGTAAAGGCGGTATTTGGACACTAGATGCGAATAAATCGTTTATACAAAGTTATATACCAACTGAGTATTCTACAGGGATTTATGATGCTCTTACTTTATATAAAGAGGGAAAATATGAAGAAGCAGTAACTGAATGGGAAAATGTTTTGAAATTGAATCAGCTTAGTGTGCTTGCGCATAATGAAATTGGACGTAATTTATATTCACAAGGTGAATATGAAGAGAGTATGGGACACTTCATATTGTCGGGTAATAGATACCTTTATAGCCAATCGTACTGGGAAGTTAGAAATGCGAGTTTACAAAGTAATTTACCATTCATATTACTTAGTTTTATTGCAATATTGATTGGTTATTATAGTGTTAAGTTTACTAATAAGAAATATCATTATTTAACTGAACCAGCTAACAAAATTAAAAAAGTAGGACAAATTAGAATGGTTAATGATGTTTTATATATGTTTAACTTAATAAAACATCCTTTAGATAGTTTTTACTATATTAAGAAAAAAAGTAAAGGTTCTTATAAAGGAGCAACAATAATCTATGGCTTATTATTCGTTTCATATTTAATATTTGTTACGAGTAAAGGATTTATCTACCAGTCTGTAGAAGCTTCTGACATGGATTTAAATGCAATAGTACTTGGATTCTTTGCTATATCGTTACTGTTCATATATAGTAATCATCTTGTAAGTTCTATCAATGATGGTGAAGGTAGTTTAGGTGAAATTTATAAAGGTGTAATGTATGCATTATTGCCTGCAATAGTTTCATTATTATTAGTAACTTTCTTATCATATTATTTTACTTTTAACGAAGTATTTATTCTTAGTACATTGCTTAATACAGGGCTAATATGGACACTATTATTAATATTCTTAGCAATACAAGAGTTGCATAATTATACAATTAGAAATTCAATAAAGAGCATCTTATTGACACTTTTATTTATGATAATAATAATGATTTTATTCGCATTTATTCAAATCATGGGGGATCAATTGATCCAATTCGTGGTTGGCCTTATTAAGGAGGTGTTCAGAAATGTTTTTAACTAAAAAAATATTGGTTAGAATTTTTCTTGTTGGTTTGATATTTTCTTCTTTCCTAGTTGTTAGAGCTATTTATGTTCCAACTAATGTAGAAACAAAATTACCTCCAGAAACAGTTGTTTATGATATTGAAGATCCAACATCATTAGAACTGCTTTATGAAACTGAAAATTTCAAATATTACTTTAGAGAAGATCGAGATACTATTGCTATTCATGACAAACGAAATGGATATACATGGATGACGGGAACTGATCTTGAATACGCTAAAGATATTGATGATGAATGTGATGATATGGTTGATCTTAGAGAAGATGAAGATCCTCTAAATGTTGTAACTGATTCGATGCTACTTGATGTATGTCGAAATAAAGAAGTAAAATTAAATACTACATATACAGGATTTGCAAACTCATTAATTACTATTGAATACTTTGATAGAGCAAAAAGTATTAAACGTATATCTAGTGCAAGCTATTCCAGTGTTTTTAGTGATTTATATACAGTTAACGGAGACGATAGTCACCGTAGATTAGATATCGAATTTATTGCTTTAGACATTGAAATAAGTGTTCATATCTATTTTGATGATGAAGGAATCAGATATGAAATTAGAGACGAAGAAATTACAGGGGACGGAATTGACGTTCTTGCTGCCATTATAATTTCTCCTTTCCTTGGAGCAAGTGGTGGAGCTTATGAAGAATTTAGTATTGAAGAAATGGACTATCTAGATGATGAAGTCTTCAAATATAAAATTCCAGGGTACAGTCTTGTACCTGATGGATCTGGTAGTTTGATTAGATTTAGTGATAATGACGTAAAACTTAATCCATATGAAGCTACAATTTATGGAGTAGATCCTTCAAAAGATATTAAGTATAATTCTCAAGCGGAATCATATGTTCCTTTTAAAACTGCAAGTATGCCAGTGTTTGGTATGGCTCATGGTAATTTACAAAATGCCTTTGTAGCATTTGCGACAAGTGGAGAAGAATACATGCAAATAATTTCTATGCCTGAGCAAAATTTAACTTATTATAATTTCACGTATCCTCGTTTTGAATATAATAAACAATATTTTCAAGTTTATAATAAAATTGGTTGGGGATATTTAACAACATATGAAGATAGAAATCATTTTAATGTTGATATGAGATATAATTTCTTGCAAGGAGACGGTACTACTTCTCCAAGTGCAGATTATGTGGGAATGGCTGCATCATATCGTGATTACCTTTTAGATAACTCAATTTTACATGAATTAGATAGCTCAGACACTGAGATTCCTATTAGATTAGATATGTTTATGAGTGATGTTGAAAAAGCTATCACAGGATACAATAACCAAGTAACGACAAACTATAGTGGGGTTAGAAGTATCTTGAATGATGTTATTAGTTTGGGTATCACTAATGTAAATTCCGGGCTCCTAGGATGGAACGATGGAGGAGTAACTCTAGGCGATGCACGAAAAACTGATTTCACAAGGGAAATTGGTAGAGAAAGTCAGTTTGAAGATTTGATAAAAGATTTTG
>CAYVZR010000019.1:15786-22247 GCA_964456195.1 uncultured Candidatus Izemoplasmatales bacterium
TATTTATTCTTACTTCCTTGGCTGATTGGTTTCGTTGTTTTCACTATTGGACCATTCTTCTACACAGTTTATCTAAGTTTTTATGAAGTTGAATCAACAGGGTTAGGTTGGGTTACAACGTTTGTTGGAATGGATAACTACATTGTAGCTTTATTTAGAAATTTATATTATTTACCCGCTTTAATTGATTTTATTATTTTAGAAATAACGTATGTACCAGCAGTAGTTATTGCTTCATTCATTATTGGGATATTACTTAACCGTAATATAAAATTCAGATCAGGATTTAGAACAATCTTCTTCCTACCTGTAATTGTACTTAGTGGTAGTGTAATGGATCAATTAATTGCCACAGGTAGTACTAGATTAAGTGACTTTTCGGAAAATATTATATTCCAAATGTTAATGAATTATAACCAAGGTATTGCAAGAGGATTACTAAATCTTTTTGAAAACTTTACTATGGTTTTATGGTTCACTGGTATTCCAGTAATATTGTTTATCAATGGGCTTCAAAAAATAAACACACAACTCTATGAAGCAGCTAAGATTGATGGAGCAACAACATGGCAAATACTATGGAAAATAACTGTGCCAATTATTAAACCTACTGCTATGATAGTAGCAATATTCACTATTGTTCAGATAGGAATGTACAGTATTAATCCAATTTACGCAATCATTAAGACTGCCATGTATAATTTCGGAGCAGGACTAGGACTCGCAAGTGCTTATACTTGGATATATACAATAGTTGTAATTATATTTGTAGGAATAGCTATGTTAATACTAAGCACTAGAGAGAAAAAACAAGTTGTTAAACTTTCTTCAATACAAAGACTGAATTTCGAAAGAATGAAAACAAAAAGAGATACAGTTAGTGAGGAGGATAACAATGGAAATAGTTAAAAAAATGTCTAGAAAATTTGTTAATGCTATTGATAAAATTAAGCATAACAAAAAAAGAATTAAGAATGTTACTACACAGTTAGTCATTTATGCATTATTAATTACTATTGCATATGTATTCTTGTTTCCACTTCTCAGTATGATATCACTTGCTTTTATGAGCCCAACAGATATAATTAATCCTGAAGTAGACTGGATTCCTAAAAAGTTGTACTTTGGGAATTTTGGAGCAGCTATAAGAGTTATGGATATTTACAAAACATTGTTTAACTCAATCTGGTTTTCTGGTGCTTTAGCAATAGCTCAAACTATTGTAAGTGCACTTACTGGATACGCGTTTGCAAGATATAATTTTAGATTTAAGAAAATTTTATTTGCTCTTATATTGGTATCATTTATAGTGCCAGTTCCAATTATATTAATTCCTAGAATTATGATGATTGTTTCGGTTCAAGACACTTTAGGAATATCATTAATAGGATCCGTAATACCACAATTAGTTATGGGACTATTCGGACAAGGTGTTAACTCAGCCATCCTAATATTAATCTTTTATAACTTCTTCAGAATGATACCTAATGTATTATTTGAAGCTGCAAAGATTGATGGAGCAAATGCTTACCAACAATTTTGGCATATAACTATCAAAATGAGTATAAGTACAATAATTGTTGTATTCTTATTTAGTTTTGTTTGGAACTGGAATGAGACATATGTTACAGAAATATTAGTTAGAAATAATGTACAATTAATGCCAACACAACTTGGAATATTTGAAACGCTGTTCTTCCAAAGACCAGTTGATATTCCCGGACAAGATAATACTGCTTTACTAAGTGAAGCATACAAAATGGCAGCAACTTTACTTACAATGATTCCTTTATTCATAATTTATTTTGCAGCACAAAAACAATTTGTTGAAGGAATTGAACAAACAGGTATTACAGGAGAGTAGTGAGATTATGAAAAAGATATTAATAGTAACTTTGTTGTTTGCACTTGCATTTACATTAAGTGCATGTGGATCAGAACCTTTTGATGACGGAAGACCAACAATCCCAGATGGAGATATACCAGTAGATGATGACATAGTATATTGCAAATCAGAAGACTATACATATGACTATAGTTCACTTGTTTATGAATTAGTATGGAGTGATGAGTTTGAGGGTACTGAATTAGATTCTGATAAATGGATATATGAAGTTAATGGTGATGGTGGAGGAAATGGTGAACTTCAATATTACACAAGAGATAATACTACTGTTTCTGATGGAATTTTAACGATTACAGCTAAACTTGAAAATTATTTAAACCATGATTATACATCAAGTAGAATTACTACTCAAAATAAAGAAACTTGGAAATATGGTGTTTTTGAGATTAAAGCTAAAATACCTGCTGGACGTGGAACATGGCCAGCAATATGGATGATGCCTTCTACTTCAAGATATGGTACATGGCCAAATAGTGGTGAAATAGATATCATGGAACATGTTGGATACGACGAAAATGTTATTCATGCAACAATACATACTGAAAGATTTAATGGGATGGATGGAACTCAAAAAGGTGGAGTTTCAACGACAGCTCAAGACGTTACTGAAGAATTCCATATTTACAAAGTTGAATGGCTTCCAGATAAGTTGAAGTTCTTTATGGACGGAGTAAATTATTATACATATACACCTTCTAACTTTGCAGGTTGCCCTACTAGTGCACATTGGCCATATGATGGAGATTTCTTCATGATATTAAATGTTGCAGTTGGAGGAGCATGGGGTGGAGTACAAGGCATTGATGATGCTGCGTTCCCAACTTCAATGGAGATAGATTACGTTAGAGTTTATCAATCTGACACAATAACAAATATAATACAAGGCGAATAAATAAAAGGCCCAAGTAAAATAGTTACTTGGGTTTTTATTTACGCTAGGAGGTACATATGAAACACAAAGATATTTTAAGTAAATTAACTACTTTGGAAAAAGCAAATTGGACTTCAGGAAATGATTTATGGCATTT
Organism: uncultured Candidatus Izemoplasmatales bacterium; assembly: GCA_964456195.1. Lineage (GTDB taxonomy): Bacteria > Bacillota_I > Bacilli_A > Izemoplasmatales > Izemoplasmataceae > JAFGXW01. The sequence goes on from CAYVZR010000019.1 coordinate 18,721, forward strand.
TCTTGAAAATGAGAAGCTAGGAATTAGAGAGATATTACTGGCTGATGGTCCACATGGTGTTAGAGTATATAAAGACATTAGAAGTAAAGTTGGATTTTTTAATGAAGAAAATCTAGCCGAATCTACAATGTTCCCAAATGAAGCAGCTATGGCTGCGACATTTAATCCTGAATTAATCTTTGAGGTAGGCGCTACTATCGGAAGTGAGTGCAACATGTTTAATGTTGATGTTTTACTTGGTCCGGGTGTTAACTTAAAAAGAAGTCCACTTGGTGGAAGAAACTTCGAATATTATAGTGAAGATCCTTACCTAAGCGGGAAGATGGCAGTTGCTTTTATTAAAGGTATTCAAAGTACTGGTGTGGGAGCTTGTGTGAAACATTTCGCCTTAAACGAACAAGAAACACAAAGAAGATTTGTGAATACTTTAATCGATACTAGAACACTTCATGAACTATATCTATTACCATTTGAGATGGTAATAAAAGAAGCGAATCCATACATGGTAATGAGTTCTTATAATCAAATAAATGGACATTATGCTGGAGAGTCTACTTTGTTACTCCAAGAGATTTTAAGAGAAAAATGGGGATATGATGGAGCAGTTGTATCTGACTGGGGTGGCGTTCAACATAAGATAAAAAGTATAAAGAATGGTATGAATATTGAAATGCCAGGAAAAAGTGCTTTTAATGATGAAGTTGTGCAAGCTATAAATGATGGTTCTTTAAGTGTAGAAGAATTAGATGATAGTTTGGTTCCTTTACTAGAACTTCATAATAAACTAATTCAAAATAAAAACAGAGGTAAAGTTGCTGATTTAGAGTCTAATCATTTAGTTGCAAGAAAAGTAGCTGAAGAAGCAATAGTTTTGCTTAAAAATAAAGGAATATTACCTCTTAAAGATATTAAGAAGATTGGATTGATAGGGGATTTTGCTAAAAATCCTCGTGTTAATGGTGGAGGTAGTGCTACACTTAAACCCTATAAACTAGAAAACTCTTTTGACGAATTAGAGAGATATTATGAATTGGATTATGCAAAAGGATATATTGAAGAAAAGACAAATGTTGAACTACTTAAAGAGGTAAAGAAAGTTGCAATGGAAAATGAATCTGTTATTTTCTTTACAGGAACAACTGTTAAATTAGAGACTGAAGGAAAAGAGAGAGCACATATGAAATTGCCTTCAGGACACATTGAAGTTTTTAAAGAAATCGCAAAATATAATAAAAATATTATTGTTATTCTAAATAATGGTTCTGCATTAGATATTTCAGACATAGAAATTAATTCTAGTGCAATTATAGAAGCATGGTTTTTAGGAGGAGCAAACGCAGTTGCTTTAAGAAGAATTTTAACTGGGGATGTTAATCCTAGTGGAAGACTTTCTGAAACATTTTCCTTAAATATTGAAAACACTCCTAACTTCAGAAACTATCCATCTCAAACTGATAATGTCAATTACTGTGGAGATATTTTAAAAAATGGTTATCGTCATTTCGATACCCATAATTATCCAGTTAGATATCCATTTGGATATGGGTTGAGTTATACCAGTTTTAAATACTCAAACTTAGAACTATCGAAATCAAAGATGACTGATGGAGATTCTTTAGAAGTTACAGTAACTATTGAAAACACTGGAGATTATGATGGTAGTGAGGTTGTTCAAGTTTATGTAAGTGATGTCGAATCCTATTACCCAAGACCTTTAAAAGAATTAAAAGGATTTAATAAAGTATTTCTTAAAAAGGGTGAGAAGAAAGATGTTTCAATTACTTTAGACAAACGCTCATTTGCTATTTATACAATCGACTTTGATGATTTTAGAGTCGAGAGTGGTGAATTTAAAATTATGGTAGGAAGTAATGTCTTAGATATTCATCTATCAAGTTCAATAGAATACATATCGACTCAAACATTTAGAAATAAATTAACGATAGATCATCCATATAATAATTGGTTAGAATATAAAAATTCTGCAGTGAGTAACATTGAAGAGAAATACCGCAAAATTATGTGGTATGAGAGAGAAGAACCTATTGGCAGAGTATATAAAAGACTCAAAAGACAATTCAATATTAATGATGAAGAATATAATGCCATGTTAGACAAATTGAAGTAGGAGGAATTAATATGTATGTAGCTGCAAAAGATAGATATAAAAAGATGAAATATAATAGAGTTGGAAAAAGCGGGTTAAAACTACCACAACTTTCTCTTGGACTATGGCAAAACTTTGGTGAAGAGAAACCATTTGAAGAAGTTAAAGAGATAGTTTTAAAAGCTTTCGATAATGGAATTACACATTTTGATTTAGCTAATAACTACGGGAGACCAGGTGGAAGTGCTGAAACGAATATGGGTAAGATATTGGCTGAAGAATTAGCGCCATATAGAGATGAATTAATTATTTCTACTAAGGCAGGTTATGGTATGTGGGAAGGCCCATATGGAGATGAAGGAAGTAGAAAATACTTAATGGCATCTTTGGATCAATCTCTGAATAGACTTGGGTTAAAATATGTTGATATATTTTACCATCATCGCCCCGATTATGAAACTCCACTTGAAGAAACAATGAAAGCATTAGCTGACATTGTAACTCAAGGTAAAGCATTATATGTTGGAATATCAAGTTATCCTATTGAACTCGCTTTAAAAGCTAAAGATATACTTGCAGGATATGGTGTTAGATTATTAATACATCAACCAAATTTCTCAATGTTGAATCAATGGATTCAAGATACTAAACTCGATCAACAATTATTTGATGCAGGTGTTGGGATAATTCCTTTTAGTATATTATCACAAGGACTATTAACTGGTAAATATATTAAAGACATTCCAAAAGATTCTAGAATTGGTAATCCTGATGTTCCTTTCCTAAATGAAGGTAATGTTACAAAAGAACTAAGAGAGAAGTTAATAAAATTACAAACAATTGCAGTTAGTAGAGGACAATCACTTGCTCAAATGGCAATTTCTTGGACATGTGTTCAAAAAGGCATTTCAAGTGTGTTAATTGGTGTTAGTAGATTAAGCCAGTTGAATGATAATTTAGAATCATTAAACAATTTAGAATTTACAGAGAATGAGCTAAAAGAAATAAATGCTATTCTTAAATAATGCAATAAAAAGAACCTTTTAGAAAAGGTTCTTTTTATTGCTGTATTGTTGGAAATTTATTTGTATTGTTGTATAATGTAAAAGTGTTAACTTACAAATATATGCAAAAGAATACTAATCTATTAAATCTAGTAACAGATGAGGAGAATTTTTATGGAAAAATCAATTAACGCAATACGCTTTTTGGGAATGGATGCTATCAACAAAGCAAACAGTGGACACCCTGGTATAGTACTAGGTGCTGCTCCAATAATTTATTCTTTATATACAAAACATTTACATGTAACACCTAATAAACCACTTTGGTTTAATAGAGATCGTTTTGTCTTAGCTGCAGGACATGCATCAGGAATGCTTTACCCAACGTTGCATCTATCAGGGTACAATGTAACAAT
>CAYVZR010000020.1:0-9939 GCA_964456195.1 uncultured Candidatus Izemoplasmatales bacterium
TTCATCGTCATAAGAACCCAGATGGGGACGCACTTGGTTCTCAACTAGGGCTTAAAAGACTAATTGAGTTAAACTTTCCTAGTAAGGTTGTTTATGCAGTTGGAGATGAGAATAATTACCAATTTTTAGGAAGAATGGATGTTATTGCAGATGATGTTTATAATAATGCTTTAGTGTTTATATTAGATGTTTCTTCGGGAAACCGAGTTAGTGATGATAGATATAAACTTGCAAATCATGTTATTGTTATAGATCATCATTTAAACCCAGCGGATGTTGGGGATACAGTCTTTATAAATAGTGATTTTATTGCTGTTGCTGAAATTATTGCTGATATGGCAATGCAAAATAATTTTAAAATTGATAAAATAGCAGCTACACCATTGCTTGCAGGACTTGTTACAGATAGTGGAAGATTCTTATATCCTGGAGTAAAAGCTAATTCTTTTAGAATTGCTGCATATCTAATGGAACAAGGTGCAGAATTACAAAAAATATATGAAAAATTATATATAGAGACACTTAATATAAAGAAACTAAAAGGTTACTTCATAAATAATTTTCAGACTACAAAAAACAACGTTGCATACATGAAAAACGATTTATCTGTAAAAGATAAGTATAATGTTACTACTTTTGCTGTTTCTAGAGCCATGGTAAACCAAATGGCTGGAATAAAAGATATTGATATTTGGGTTAATTTTACTCTTGATGAAGAAGGATTAATTCAAGTAGAACTAAGAAGTAAAATACTTTCTATTGTCCATATTGCAAGAAAATATGGTGGAGGAGGACACGCTTTAGCTTGTGGATGTACATTAAATTCATTTGATGAAGCAGATAAAGTGTTGGAAGATCTTGATGCTTTATTAGAAAAGGAGAAACAAAATGGATAAAAAGAAATTATTAGATATTTATGCAAAACTTAAAGACTTCAATAAAATCATTATTTCAGTTCATAAAAGACCTGATGGGGATTGTTTAGGGACAGCTTATGGGTTAAAAGATATTATAAAAACTACATGGCCAAAAAAAATAGTTAAAGTTGCTGCCGAAGAAGTAGGTTATCTTAAGTTTTTAGGAAAACCAGATGTAATCGCAGATGAAGATTATAATGGTGCATTAGTGGTTAGTGTTGATACCGCTGGAAGAGACAGAATTTATGATCAAAGATATGGAATGGGTGATATGCTTATAAAGATGGATCATCATATTGCTGTAGAAGACTTTGGTGATATAGATTATGTAGATACAGGAAGACCTTCATGTACTTTGATTGTTATGGATTTATTTAATGAATTTATTGATAAATTAAAGATGACACCAGTAGGAGCAAGAGCTTTATATACAGGTACTTTAACGGATACTGGAAGATTTAAATATAGTGGTGTTGATGGAAGTACTTTTAGAAGTATGGCAGTATTATTTGATCAAGGATTATTAACACGAGAAATATATGATCACCTAGATGTAAGAACTGAAGCATTAACAAAATATAAAGGATACTTTTTACAACATTTTAAGAAAACTCCAAATGGAGTAGCTTATATAAATGTATTACCTAAACATGTTAAAAAATTCAAAGTTTCTCTTGGAGAAGCAACGAGTTTAGTTAATGAACTTGGATATTTTGATGATTGTCCTATCTGGATATTGTTCGCAGAGTACGAAGGTAAAATTGTTAGAGCTAGAATGAGATCAAAAGGACCAGGCATTGATAAACTAGCAAATAAATACGATGGTGGAGGACATAGATTAGCTTGTGGAGCTAATTTAGGTACTTGGAAGAGAGCTAAACTATTGTTAGAAGAAGCAGATTTACTAGCAAAAAAATATAAAGAAGAGAATTAATCTCTTCTTTTTTTTGATATTATTTATAATAATCTTAATTTATAATATATAATTGTATTCATAGAGGATTATGTATGTTATATTTTTATTGGAATGACTTTCTTGGAGGTAATTATATGAGCTTATTAGCAGATTCAGTTGATATAAACTGGCAAACAACAATATTTGCAATCGTTGGGGGATTAGGAATCTTTTTGTATGGGATTAATCTTATGGGAGATTCGCTAAAAGCTATCGCAGGAAGTAAATTGAAATTAATTATTGAAAAAACAACAAATACACCTATTAAAGGTATTTTTGTTGGTATAATAATAACTGGATTAATCCAATCATCTTCTGGAACAACAGCATTAACTGTTGGACTAGTTAGAGCTGGGTTAATGACTTTACCACAAGCAATCGGAATTATCTTAGGTGCAAATATAGGAACAACAGTTACCTCGCTATTACTTGGATTACCAATAAAAGAATATGCTTTACCAATTATGGCAGCAGGGAGTTTCTTGATATTCTTTTTCAGTTCTAAGAAATTCAAACGATTCGGTGGAGTTTTATTAGGATTTGGGATGTTATTCTTTGGACTAGACACTATGGGTGGAGCTTTAAAAGGCCTTGCAGAGTTACCTGCGTTTACAAATGCACTTTTAAAAGTAGGAGATGTACCTATATTAGGATTATTTGTAGGAGCGGGAGCCACTGCACTTATCCAATCTAGTAGTGCAACAGTTGGGATTTTACAAGAGTTGTATACTACGGGAGCAATTCCATTAATTGGAGCTGTTGCAATCGTATTTGGTAGCAACATCGGTACAACTGTTACTGCAATATTTGCTTCAATTGGAGGAAGTGTAGCTGCAAAACGTACTGCTGCAGCACATGTTTTATTCAATATACTCGGTAGTTTACTCTTCATGTTATTAATAGTTCCATATACAAGGGGTATTCAATTACTTGAAGATAGATTTGTCGATATATCGAATCCAAATAATTTAAAGTTAACCATCAGTTTTGCCCACATGGGATTCAACATAATTGCCACAATAATCTTCTTCTTCCTTATTAAACAATTAGTTTGGATGGTTACTAAACTTATTAAAGGCGACGACACTGTAATGGATGTAAACGTCGATACTCTAACAGATGAGTTGATTTTAGAAGCACCAGTATTAGCTTTAGAAAGTGCTAAATTGGTGGTTTACAATATGGGTAAATTAACAAAACAAATGTTTGATGGTGCTGTGGAATACTCTTTTAATAACAATAAAAAGACTTTTGAAAATGGATTTCAAATTGAAGAAATGTTAGATACTATAGATCAAAAGGCTCATGATTATTTAGTAAAAATTGCTCAACATGGTCTAGATAAAGATGCATCACAACTTCAAGCATCTTATGTAGACACTATTAGAGATTTTGAAAGAATTGGGGATCATTGTGTAAACCTCTTCCAGTTTTTTGAACATCGTTATGAAAATAAAATGGTGCTAAGTAAAAATGCTCATATAGAATTGACAAGATTATACAATGTTGTCCAAGAAACAATAGCATTTACATTAGAAGCTTTTGATACTCAAGACAAAGAAATAGCTAAAAAGGTTATTGAACGTGAAGAAATAATTGATAGATTAGTTATTAGAAATCGTAAAAGACATATAAAACGCTTAAACACTAATGAAGACAGCGAAACAGTTGATGGATTCTATGTTGACATATTATCTAATATAGAGCGTATTGGAGATCATTGTAATAATATAGTTATTAATATACTCCAAGAAAATTATTATAATGAAGAAATGGATTATGAATACTAATTTATTTTTAAAAAAATACCCAAAAAAAGATAAAAGGGTTTCCTTTTATTTTTTTCTTGCATAGAGAATAAACATAATATATAATAATGTAGCATAAAATATTTAAACTACGAGACTAATATGATATAATAGCTATGGTTTGGTGATATAATGAAAAGAGTAAAAGTGAACTTTGAAATGTCATCTCAAGATTCAATGATTAAATTCATTTCAGATGGAGAAATACATGAATCAAAATTAAGTTTTACAGATGATGACTTTAGTAAACATATTATATTACACCAAGGTTCTTCTATTGATTATTTCAAAATAGGAGAAATGGATATGAATTTTAAATTTGATGTTAATAAAATTACTAAAGGTACTTATGAGATTAACAATAATATTCTTGAATTTGATATAGTCACAACAAAATTAGAAAACACAGGTAATAGACTTTGTATTGAGTATGAGCTTATGCAGGGCAACGAAGTTGTCAATGTAAGTAAGCTTGTGATTAATTATTCTATTACTGAGGAGGAATTTAGATGCAAATTATAAATGAACAATCACTAATTGAATCTGCTGAAAGAGTTTTAAAAAACAAGAAAACACCGTTAAACTTATATGATTTGTTTAACATTGTGTGTTCTGAAAAAGGGTATAAAGAAACTGAAAAGTCATCTTTTATTACTCAATTTTATACTGACTTAATTACTTCAGCTAAATTCGTCTATACTGGTGATAATACATGGGATTTAAAAGAATTTCAAAAAACAGATTTATCAGAAAAAGATGGATCTTTCTATAAAGAATATACTAAAATTCCTGATATCTCTGAAGAAGTTGTTAAGGCTCCAAAAATAACAAAAGCAGCAAAAGCTAAAGCAGCAAAAGCAGCAAAAGCGGCAAAAGCAGCAAAAGCTGAAGAAGCCAAATTAACCGAAGAAGCTAAATTAATTGAAGAAGCTAGATTAGTTGGAGAAATGGCAGTAGTTGGAGAAATGGCAGTAAAATCTGAAACTAAAAAAGCCGCTAAGAAAAAGGGTGCTTCATCCAAAAAAGCTGATTCTGATAATACTGGAGAGTATGAAGAAGAACTATTTGAAGAATACGAAGAAGAGTTTGATGAAGAAAAATATAATGAATATATGGATACTTACGAAGACAAGTACGACGAAAAATAATTTTATTGTTGTATTCTAATTTTTGATTTGATATAATCTTTATGGGCACTTATGAATATTTAGTCCTCCTGTCTGGGAGGACTTTTTTTATTTTATTGAAGAGGTGATTTAAATGAAACAAACTAAGTATATTTTTGTTACCGGAGGAGTAGTTTCTAGCCTTGGTAAAGGTATTACCGCATCTTCACTTGGCCGTTTGTTGAAAAACAGAGGGTTAAAAGTGTTTATGCAAAAATTTGATCCATATATTAACTTAGATCCAGGAACAATGTCCCCATACCAACATGGAGAAGTTTTCGTGACTGATGATGGGGCAGAGACTGATTTAGATTTAGGACATTATGAAAGATTTATTGATGAAAATCTAAGTAAAGCAAGTAATATTACTACTGGAAGAGTTTATGCTAGTGTAATTGAAAAAGAACGTAGAGGAGATTATTTAGGCGCAACAATTCAAGTTATTCCTCATATAACTAATGAAATTAAAGATAAGTTGATTCAAGCAGGTATTGAGTCTAATGCTGACATTGTAATTACAGAAATAGGTGGCACAGTTGGGGATATTGAGTCTTTACCATTTTTAGAAGCAATTCGCCAATTTAGAAGAGATGTCGGATTTAGGAACACAATATATATCCACACTACTTTGGTTCCTTATTTGAGTGCAGCAGATGAACTTAAAACAAAACCAACACAACACAGTGTCAAAGAATTACGTAGTTTAGGGATTACACCTGATATTATTGTTCTTAGAACTACTCATAAAATTACTAATTCAATGAGAGAAAAGATTGCATTATTTTGTGATGTTAAAAAAGAAGCAGTAATTGAAGCTAGGGACTGTAAAATTTTATATGAGGTAGCACTCAAACTTAAAGATCAAAAGTTAGATGATTTAGTTTGTGATCATTTTGGATTAATTACAGAAAAATGTGATATATCAGATTGGGAAGCACTTGTTGAAAGAGTAAGAACTTTAGATAAAGAAATAAACATAGCACTTGTAGGTAAATATGTTTCTCTTCATGATGCTTACTTAAGTGTAAGTGAAGCATTAAGTCATGCAGGTTATTTTCATCATGCTAATGTAAATATTAAGTGGATTAATGCCGGAGAGTTAATTGATGGAAATATTGAAGAATATTTAGGTAATGTTGATGGGATTATAGTTCCAGGTGGCTTTGGAAAAAGAGCTATCGAGGGTAAAATTAAGGCGATTACATATGCTAGAAAAAATAATATACCATTTTTGGGACTTTGCCTTGGAATGCAACTAGCTACAATAGAATTTGCGAGAAATGTATGTAATTTATCTGGAGCAAATTCTACAGAAATGGACCCTACAACTAAATATCCAATAATAGATTATCTTCCAGAACAGTATGAAGGTATAAATATGGGAGGAACATTAAGATTGGGTCTATATGATTGTGAAATAAAAGAAGGAACAATTGCACATAAAGCTTATGGGAAAACACTTATTCAAGAAAGACATAGACATCGATATGAATTTAGAAATGAATATAGAGAAATTCTTGAAAAATGTGGTTTAGTTATTTCTGGGGTTAATCCTTTGAATAACTTAGTTGAAATGGTGGAAATCAAAGATCATAAATTCTTTGTAGCTACTCAATTCCATCCAGAGTTTTTATCAAGACCACAAAGATCTCATCCTTTATTTAGAGACTTCATTGCGGCTTCGATAAAAAAGTAAAATAAAAACGCCAAATCTAGGCGTTTTATTTTACTTATATTCTTAAATTATAAGACTATAATAAGGCGTTAAAAAGCCTTTTTCCTTTTTCTTCAAAAACCCTAAATAATATGATATAATTTTAACAGTATGGGTAAAAAATTACATAAGGAGGAATAAAATGTTAGGAAAAAAACTAATAAAAAAGATATTAGATGCTGCTTTATCAACTAGTGCTGATTTTGCAGAAGTATTTATGGAAGACAAATTTCAAACTAATGCAAATATGTTATCAAGTAAAATTGAAAATGTGCAAAATTCAAAAGTATTTGGAATAGGGATAAGAGTAGCTAAAAAGGCTAGTGTTAAATACGGGTATACAAATAGTACTGATGAAAAAGAACTTGTTCAATTAGCTAATGATTTAGCACAATCATTCCCAGGAGATTCTCTAGGAATTGAATTTGAGTTAGGAGATATGAAAGTTGGTAATCTACATAAAATTAAGATTTTACCATCTGAAGTCTCAATAGATGAAAAGGTAAATTTGCTTAAAAGAGCTAACAAATCTGCTAGAGCATATAATGATGAGATAATTCAAGTAATGCTTTCTTATGTGGATTATGTTCAAAAAGTATGGATTGCAAATAGTGAAGGAACTTATATACAAGATACTAGAGTAAGAACTAGATTAGGTATTAACTCAGTTGCTTCAAATGATTCAGGGAAACAAAGCGGATTTAATGGACCAGGTGGGCATTACGGATTTGAGTTTTACTCAGATATTATAAATGTTGAAGAATCTGCTGTTGAAGCATCAAGAATTGCAATTGCAATGTTACATGCAGATGAGTGTCCAAGTGGTAATATGCCTGTTGTAATTGATAATGGATTTGGTGGAGTAATTTTCCATGAGGCTGTCGGGCATAGTTTAGAAGCTACTAGTGTTGCAAAAGGTGCTTCGGTATTCTGTGGTAAAAAAGGAACTAAAATTGCAAATGAATTAATTACTGCAATTGATGATGGGACTATCCCAAATGCATGGGGAAGCTCTACGTATGACGATGAAGGTAATTTACAAAAACGTCGTGTACTTATAAAAGATGGTATTTTAACAAGTTATATGATTGATAAATTAAACGCTATAAGAATGAATGACGAATGTACTAATTCAGGTAGAAGAGAATCATATAAATATGCACCTACTTCTAGAATGAGTAATACATATATTGATAATGGACAATCTACATTTGATGAAATTATAGCTGCAACTGAATTTGGTTTATATGCTAAAAAAATGGGTGGAGGAAGTGTAAATCCAGTTACTGGTGACTTCAACTTTGCTGTTACTGAAGGATATATGATAAGAAATGGTAAAATCGCTGAAGCTGTAAAAGGTGCTACTCTTGTTGGTACTGGGAGCATGGCTTTAATTAAAGTAGACATGGTGGGAAATAATCTTTTAACTGGACAAGGAATGTGTGGTAGTGAGTCTGGAAGTATTCCAACTGACGTTGGGCAACCAACAATAAGACTTTCTGAAATAACTGTCGGTGGAACAAAGGGGGCTAACTAATGAATTTTGATCTATTATTTAAGAAAGCTAAAGAAAAAGGAATAGAAGATACTCAAGTGTATTTAGTTAAAAATAAAGAATTTGATTTAGAAGTATTCAAAAACGAGTTACAAAAATATAGCATTGCTTCAACTCATAAATTATATGTTAAAGGGATTTATGACTCTAAAATGGGTACAGTCACTACAGAAGTAATTACTGATGACATTATTGATTTTGTTCTTGATAGTATTATTGCATCAGCAAAAACAATTGATTCTGAAGATGAAGTATTTATCTATGAAGGAGATAAAGAGTATAGAGAAGTAACAGGTCTATATAATGAAAGTCTTAATGAAGTTAGTGCAAAAGATAAAATCAATAATATGTTTGAACTAGAAAAGAAAGTATTAGCACTAGATAAAAGAATTATAATGGCGCGTATAATGTATTCTGATGAGTCTAAAAAAATAACAATAAAGAATACAAAAGGATTGGAATTAGAAAAATTAGTTAATGTTGGGTTTGCGGTCTCTTATGTTGTTGCAAGTGATGGTAAAGATCAAAGAGTAGCATTTGAATTTATTAATACAAATGAATATAGTGATTTTGATTTTGAAGCTTTAGCTTCTCGATCAGTAAAAAAAGCTGTTTCATTACTTGGGGCTACACCTTGCGACTCAGGAGAATATGAAATACTATTAACTAACAGCGCTAGTTCAAGTTTGCTCAGTCCTTATTTATCAATGTTTTCAGCAGAAAGTGTACAAAGAAATATTTCACTTTTAAAAGGAAAAATTGGTGAAGAAATAGGTAGTTCAAAAGTAACATTAATAGATGATCCATTTATGAAAAATTCAATGAATTCAGGATCATTTGATGATGAAGGTGTTGCGACAACTTATAAAGAACTAATTAATAAAGGTAAATTAACAGGATATTTATATAATTTAAAAACTGCTAAAAAAGATAATGTAAAATCAACAGGTAATGGATTTATTCATGGTATTTCATCAACTAATATCTATTTTAAACCAGGTAAATTATCTTATGATGATGCAGTAAAATCAATGAAAAAGGGATTAGTAATTACTAATCTTGATGGAACTCACGCTGGAGCAAGCGCAGTAAGTGGTGATTTCAGTTTACAAGCTTCAGGATTTTTAGTTGAAGATGGTAAAATAGTTAGACCTGTAGCCTTAATTACTGTTGCAGGAAATTACTTAAAACTACTCCAGGACGTTACAGATGTTTGTGATGATCTTAAAATGGCATCTGAAAGTATCGGAAGTCCATCATTAAAAATAAAATCATTAATGGTTTCAGGAAATTAAATACCGCAATTGCGGTATTTTTTTTTGTAACCATTTTCATTGGGATTACAAGACTGATTAGTTTACATTTAAAAGCTAATAATGTATAATAAGTATGATTTTAATAAACTTAGGAGGAATTAAAAATGGGACTAGTAACAGCGAAAGAAATGCTTATAAAAGCAAGAAAAGAAGGATACGCTATAGGACATTTTAATATTAACAACATGGAATGGATTAAAGCAGTACTTATAGCAGCAGAAGAATCTAATTCACCTGTAATCTTAGGTGTTTCTGAGGGCGCAGGAAAATACATGATGGGATTCAAAACTGTTGTAGCAATGGTTGAAGGAATAATGGAAAATTTAAAAATTACTGTACCTGTAGCACTTCATTTAGATCACGGAAGTTATGAAGGAGCTAAAGCATGTATTGATGCAGGGTTTAGCAGTGTTATGTTTGATGGATCACATTATGGTATTGAAGAGAATTTCCAAAAAACAAAAGATATCGTTAAATATGCTAATGAAAGAGGAATCAGTGTAGAAGC
>CAYVZR010000020.1:10039-22217 GCA_964456195.1 uncultured Candidatus Izemoplasmatales bacterium
ATTAATGTAAACACAGAGTGTCAGTTAGTATTTGCTGCTGCAACTAGAAAATATATTGAAGCTGGAAAAGATTTACAAGGTAAAGGGTTTGATCCTCGTAAATTATTAGCTGACGGAACAAAAGCTATAGTTGAAATGGTTAAAGAAAAAATAGAGCTATTTGGTTCAAAAGATAAAGCATAGGGGTTGATTTTATGATAGATTGGATTTACGAGAATCCTATTCTCGCAGCACTTTTAGGTACGCTTTTCACATATGCCGTTACAGCTCTAGGAGCTAGTTTGGTATTCCCATTTAAGAATGTATCAAAGAAACTTTTTAATGGAATGCTTGGATTTAGTGCAGGGGTTATGATTGCGGCATCTTTTTGGAGTCTACTAGCTCCAAGTATAGATTTATCAGTTGAACTTGGATTAATACCATGGTTGCCAGCTGTTATTGGATTTTTATCAGGTGGCTTATTTTTAATGGTTGTTGATAGATTTCTACCACATTTGCACGTTATGTCACATCATGCTGAGGGTGTTAAATCATCTTGGCATAGAAGTGTTTTGCTTACTTTAGCTATTACACTTCATAATATTCCTGAAGGTTTAGCAGTTGGAGTTGCATTTGGATATGCAGCAGGAGCTTTTGATTCAAGTGTTGCAGCTACGGCAGCAATAGGTGGAGCAATAGCACTTGCTATTGGGATTGGACTTCAAAACTTTCCAGAAGGTGCAGCAGTTAGTGTTCCTTTGAGAAGAGAAGGAATGAGTCGTAAAAAAGCATTTATGATTGGACAATTTAGTGGAATGGTAGAACCAATTGCGGGTGTTGTAGGAGCAATCTTAGCATTATCAATGAGAAATGCACTTCCTTATGCGTTGAGTTTTGCTGCAGGAGCAATGATTTACGTGGTTATCGAAGAATTAATTCCAGAATCACAAATGATGGAAACTACAAAAATAGCAACAATTGGAGCTATGATTGGATTCGCAGTCATGATGACACTGGATGTTGCCCTTGGATAACTTGATATATAAAGATTATGCAGCTTGGAAACTTGAAAACCACGAAATTATTGAGGTATTCCATGATAATCATTCTGTTGTTTATGATAGAATTGAGCCTGTATATTCTGTTTTAAATCATATTTACGATAAATTAGTTGAAGAAAAAGAGTTAGATGATGAATTAGAAACAATATTCATTGCTGGATTTAATTATTTAAATACTCAATTAGAAACAATCAAAATTTATTACGATACTTTATTTAAATCAGATTGTGATGAATTTCTCGAATATAGTGAAATGGTACTATACTTACTTTATATTTATGATATTAAAAGTGATATGGAAAACAATGATTTAGATTCTGATATAAAAGAGCTTAACGAATTAGAGGAAAGTATTGAGAATTTGATTATGGAACGAGGAAATGATTTTGATTATATAAAGGATCAAATGAATGGTGTATTGAAAGTGGTTTTTAGTAAAATTGATTATGATTATGTTAGTATTGTTGATATTTTTGTAGAAATTGGTGAAAATCTTGGGATTTTCTTATATGAAGAAGAAGACCTAGTAATAGGAAGAGACTTTTAAAAAATACAAGTAAACGCTTGTATTTTTTTTATGGTGTGTATTAGTTATTAAAATTATAAATATAGTATATAATGGTTTTACAATGAGGTGATTAAATGGGAATTAGAAGTGATATAAAGACAATTAAAATGATGGATCCTGCAGCAAGACATTGGTTAGAGATAATACTTACTTATAATGGGATGCATGCAGTATGGACATATAGATTTTCACATATTCTTTGGAAAATAAAATTAAAAACAATAGCTCGAATAGTTTCAAATATTGCTAGATTTTTTACAGGAGTTGATATTCATCCCGCAGCTCAAATTGGAAAGAATTTCGTAATTGATCATGGTTCAGGAGTAGTAATCGGAGAGACTGTAATAATTGGAGAACATGTTTTGATCTACCACCAAGTAACTTTAGGCGGAACAGGAAATGATTCTTCAACTAAACGTCACCCAACTATCTGTGATTGTGTTATGATTGCAGCTGGGGCAAAGATCCTAGGAAATATCAGGGTTGGTGTAAAGGCAAGAGTAGGGGCAAACGCGGTTGTTTTAACTGATGTACCACCTGGTGCTACTGCTGTTGGAATGCCTGCCAGAATAATAGATAATGGTTTAGTGAATGAAACAAATTGTAGTTTATCAATAAAAGAAAATGACATTTAAGCCATTTTCTTTTTTATTTTTTTTATATACTATATAATCTCTTAATTTATCATATTATTTTGATATAAAGAGTAAATAAATATTACTTCTTAGTCAAATAGATCTGTTGATAAATAACGTTCACCATTACTTGGTGAAACAGTTAAAATTATTTTATTTGGTCCGACTTTTTTAGCTAATTTAAGAGCTGCGTAAACATTTGCGCCAGTTGAAATTCCTGCAAATATACCAAGTTCTGTTGCAAGTAGTCTTGCAGTTTTATAAGCCTCATCATCACTTACAGTTAAGACTTCATCATAGATACTTGTGTCTAAAATATCAGGTATAAATCCTGTTCCAATTCCTTGAATCTTATGAGGCCCAGGAGACATTCCACTTAATACAGCTGAAGTTTTTGGTTCAATTGCTTTTATACTAATTTTTGGATTGTATTCTTTTAGTATACTTCCTACTCCAGTGATTGTTCCACCTGTTCCAACAGAAGCTATGAAGTAATCTAAATCTGGCAACTCATTAATAATTTCTATTGCAGTATTCTTCATATGTGCTTTTGGATTATTTATGTTTTTAAACTGCATCGGCATAAAATAGCCATGTTTGATTGCTAAATCAGTGGCTATTTTGATAGATTCATTAATGCCTTTTTTTGCATCAGTTAATATTAGTTTTGCACCATAACCTTTCAGTATTTTTCTTCTTTCAATACTAAGACTATCTGGCATTGTAAGGATTGTTTTATACCCTTTTGCAGCAGCAACCATTGCAATTCCAATCCCAGTGTTACCACTGGTAGGCTCAATGATTGTATCTCCAGGGTTTAATAGCCCTTCTTTTTCTGCTGCTTCAATCATATTAATAGCAATTCTGTCTTTTACACTACCACCTGGATTAAACCATTCTAACTTTAAATAGATGTCTGCCATATCAGAATTAACTAATTTACTTAATTTAATTATTGGAGTATTTCCAATCAAATCGTATATATTATTATATATCATTTTCATTACCTCATTATTCTTCTCTTATAAATAGTATATATTTTCTTTATTTTTTAAACTAATAATATGCTAATAAAAAGAGCAGAATATAGATTATTCAGCTCTTTATTGTATTATTTTCCTCTTGGTTTCATATGTGGGAATAAGAGTACATCTCTAATAGATGGAGAATCAGTAAGAAGCATAATTAAGCGATCAATACCAATGCCAAGTCCACCAGTAGGCGGCATTCCATATTCTAAAGCTTCAATGTAATCAATGTCCATTTCATTAGCTTCGTCATTACCTAGTTCTTTTTCTGCTAGTTGAGCTAAGAAACGTTCCTTTTGATCTATAGGATCATTTAACTCAGTAAATGCGTTTGCATATTCTCGACCACCAATAAACAATTCGAAACGATCAGTGAAACGTGGATCTTCCATATTCTTTTTGGCTAAAGGACTAATTTCGATAGGATGTCCAAAAACAAAAGTAGGTTGAATAACTTTTTCTTCAACATATTCCTCGAATAAGAGATTTAGAATATGTCCAGTTCCTGTATAATGGGCTGGAACTTCTAAATCTTTTTTTAGTGCGAAAGCTTTTGCTTTTTCAAATGTCATGTCTTTATCCCAAAAATTAATTCCAACAATATCTCTTACAGCATCAGCCATATGTAGTTTTGCCCATGGAGCAGCTAGATTTATTTCTTCTCCACCATAAACAACAGATTCTTTTCCGAATTTTTTAGCTACTAAAGATACTAATTCTTCAGTTAACTCCATCATTGTATCTAAATTTCCATATGCTTGATATAATTCAAGCATAGTAAATTCTGGGTTATGTTTAATACTCATTCCTTCATTTCTAAATGTTCTAGCAAATTCGTAAACACCATCAAATCCACCAACTATTAGTCTTTTTAAATATAACTCAACAGCAATTCTTAAATAGAAAGGCATATCTAAAGTATTATGATGTGTAATAAAAGGTCTTGCGTTTGCTCCACCTAATATTGGATGTAATACTGGTGTTTCGACTTCAAGAAATCCTTTTTCATCTAAAATTGATCTCATCATTGTTATTATTTTTGAGCGAAGGATGAATGTTTCTCTTGATTTTGTATTAGTTATTAAATCAACATATCTACGGCGGTATCTTTCTTCGATATCAGTAAGTCCATGATATTTTTCTGGTAAAGGTCTAAGAGCTTTAGTTAAATGAGTAAACTTAGAAACTTTTACACTTAGTTCCTCAGTTCTAGTTTTCATGATTGAACCATGAATTCCAACTATGTCTCCAATATCAGATTTATTAAATATCTCAAATGCTTCTTCACCAAGAACATCTAATCTAATATATAATTGAACTTGTCCAGCTTGGTCCATGATATTTGCGAATCCAGCTTTACCTTTTCCTCTTTTGGTCATAATACGTCCAGCAATAGCAATTTCCGGAGTTTCCATATCATGTAATTCTTCTTTAGTATATTTTGAATACTTGTCTTTTAAAGACTGAGTATTATTGTTTCTGTCAAATCTTTGCCCGAATGGATCAATATTATGTTCCTTTAGGAATTCTAGTTTTTCTCTTCTGACAATTTCTTGATCTGATAATTTTTCCATTTAAGTCACCTCATTTATTTTATTCAAATAAAACTAAATATATTTTTGGAACAAAGAAAATAGTACATGACTGTACTATTTTGTAGCTTCTTTTAATACTTCTAAGTTGTCATACATGATAGACATATATGTTGCGTCTATTTCTTCTTCTTCAGGAGTTCTATTTCCAAGTCCATGCATGTAAAGTTTTGTTGCGAATTCATCTTCTTCGCTAAGTTCAAGTAATACTTGGTCTCCTGCAGGAGAGTTAGTGTTTTTCTCAAAGATTATTGCATGAATCCCGTAAAAAATAGCTTTGTCTTTAAATGCTATTATCTCACTAGGTACACTTTCAGATGAATGTGCATCTGCAACTATTGACATTATTTCAATATCATAACGATTATACAAATAAGAAAATAGCATTACAGTTGTTATTATTGGTCTTACAGCTTCATCAGCCATTTCTTGATAATCTGAATGTAGTTTTTCTAAAGCAGCTGAAAGAACTGTGTAGTTATTTTCATATAAAACACTATTATCTGGATAAGTTACTACTAGTTTATCTTTAACAAGCATTGCTACTTGTAACATTCTTAATGGATCTAACCAAAAGTGTGGGTCTTCTGAAAGTGAATGTTCATCACAGCCAGAGATAGGCGCCATATCATGTTCTAAAAACGAATACTCGCTTGTATAGCATACTGTATTATAAGATATGTTTTGAGATACATCGATAAACTCAACAGAACCATCACTAAAAGTGGAGTCTATGTTATCTGGTATGTAAGTATCTACACCAGCGTTAACATAAAACAAGAGATCTGCTTGAGACATATCAATAATTTCTTTTGCACTCCAATCAATAGAATCACTATGAACTGTAGAACCGGGTACTCTTTTTACTAAAACTGTGTCCCCTGCAATTTGTTCAACCAAATATTGCATTGGATAAACAGTAACATAGACTATTTGATCAATATCATCATCGGGCTTACATGCAGATAATGACATGAATAGCACAACAGATAGAACAAATATAATTAATTTTTTCATTTTCATCACCTATTTCTTATGTGAGACAATTATATATTAAACGAGCGAATAATTCAACATATTATAGCTTTTTTTCTTCAATTATTTCAAACATGTTTTTGGCATCTTCTTTTTTAGTAGATAGTTGTAATTCAAGAACTTTTATAGTAACAATCTTATTACCAAAATGAATACTTACTATATCCCCTACTACAAGTGTAGTACTTGATTTAGCTACTCTATCATTTACGAAAATTCTTCTATTATCTGCAACTTCTTTTGCAACTGTTCTTCTTTTAATAATTCTGGAAACTTTTAAAAATTTATCTAGTCTCATATTATCACCAACTATATTATAGCATATAAAAAGGATATCTGAGATACCCTTTTTATTACTATTACTCTACTTTTTCAGTTTTTTCTTCAACCATAGTTTTTTCTTCTAGGACTAAAGCTTCTTCTTTTACTTCAGGTTCAACGGGAGCATTAGCTTTTTTCTCTGCAGCTTCTTTCTCTTTTGCAGCAATATTAACTTTTTTTCTTTCCCACCAACCTAAAGATCCTTTATCTACTATTTCATAAATATCTTCTTTTGTTAAAGTTTCAATTTCTAACAAGTATTTAGCTATAAGTTTAACTAAATCAAGATTATCAGTTAAAACTTTAGTAGCTATTTTGTAACATCCATCAATAATTGTTCTTACTTCATTATCAATTTCAAGGGCTACTTGATCACTAAACATTTTGTCTATATTGTAATCTCTT
Source organism: uncultured Candidatus Izemoplasmatales bacterium (assembly GCA_964456195.1). Lineage (GTDB taxonomy): Bacteria > Bacillota_I > Bacilli_A > Izemoplasmatales > Izemoplasmataceae > JAFGXW01. Next base: position 16,664 of record CAYVZR010000020.1, read on the forward strand.
CCTAGGAAGACTTGTCCACTACGTTTTTCATACTGTATTGGTCCAAGATCACTCATTCCATATTCAGTTACCATAGATCTTGCGATTTCTGTAGCTTTTTGGAAGTCGTTATGAGCTCCTGTAGATACATCATCAAAGATGATTTCTTCACTTACACGTCCACCCAGTAATCCTGTGATTCTATCTAATAAACCTGTTTTAGTAGCTAAGAAAGATTCTTCTTCTTCAGGAAGCATCAATGCATAACCACCAGCTTGTCCACGTGGGATTATTGTTACTTTGTGTACTATGTTTGCGTTATCTAATTTAATTCCAAGAACAGCATGCCCGGCTTCATGATGAGCAATGAAGTTTCGTTCTCTTTTTGATAGCATTCTCGATTTTTTAGCAGGTCCCATCATTACTCTATCAACCGCTTCATCGATGTGATAAAGCTTAATGAAAGGTTTGTTTTCTCTAGCCGTAAGAATAGCTGCTTCATTAAGTAAGTTTTCAAGATCTGCACCTGTGAATCCCGGTGTTCTTTTAGCTATTTCTGAGAACGTAATTTTAGGATCTATTTTCTTATTCTTTGCATGTACTTTTAAGATTGCTTCTCTACTTCTAATATCAGGTCTTGCAATCATAATTTGACGGTCGAATCTTCCTGGTCTTAGTAATGCTGGATCTAATACATCAGGTCTGTTTGTTGCTGCAATTACGATTATTCCTGAATTTGCTCCAAATCCATCCATTTCAACTAGTAATTGGTTTAGTGTTTGTTCTCTTTCATCGTGCCCTCCACCAACTCCTGCACCTCTTTGACGACCAACTGCATCTATTTCATCAATAAATACGATACATGGTGCATTTTGTTTAGCTATTTTGAACATATCACGTACACGACTTGCTCCTACACCAACAAACATTTCAACAAAATCAGATCCACTGATTGAGTAAAAAGGAACATTTGCTTCACCTGCAACAGCTCTTGCTAGTAAGGTTTTACCAGTACCTGGTGGCCCAACGAGTAATACACCAGTTGGTATTCTGGCACCAAGAGACATATATTTCTTAGGATTTTTTAAGAAGTCTATTAATTCAGCCATTTCAGCTTTTTCTTCTTCAATACCAGCTACGTTTTCAAATGTAGTTGTTTTACCTTTATTTAATTTAGCTCTGTTTTTACCAAATTCGAATGCCTTGTTATTCCCACCTTGGCCTTTCATAAAGAATCCAATTATGAAAATCAACAAGATAAGTGGTAAAAGGATCATTAAGATACTCCAAAAACTATAAGATGAAGCTGGCTCATGATCAAAATCCGTACCGGCAGTTTTTGCATCTTCAATTATCTCATTTAATAAATCTTCAGTTGGAACTATTAATTCGTATGTTCCACCATTCTTAAGTGTTCCGGTGATTTTATAAGAACCTAGGTTTGAATCACCTGCGATTGGTTCGGATATAATAGTTGCTACTTCTTTGTTTTCTAGTTTAGTTGTAAAAGTTGTATATTTGTAAACGATTGGTTTTTCATCCTGATATGTAAACATATATACTGCTGCAGAAATGAATATTAATATTATCGCTACTACAACTAGGCTACCTAGTCTTCCTTGCGGACGTTTCAGTTGTTTTTTTTCTGCCATATTAACACTCCTTATTTATTGTAAATTTCCGGCTTTAATACACCGACATATGGCAAGTTACGATATTTCTCATCATAATCAAGCCCAAACCCAACAACAAATTCATTAGGGATTGTTTTTCCAATGTATTCAGGAACAAGTTCAACGACTCTTCCTTCTGGTTTATCTAATAAAGTAGCAATTTTTATACTTTTTGCTCCACGGTACATTAATAAATCTTTAATTACCTTAATTGTTTTTCCTGTATCAACTATATCTTCTGTAATTATGATATGACGATCATGAACAGGAATTCCTAAATCTTTAAGGATTTTAACATCTCCGGTAGATTTAATTCCACCATGATAACTAGATACATCCATAAAACCAACTTCAAGATGTATATCCATTTCTGTGATTAAGTATCCCATAAAAGGAACACAACCTTTTAAAAGGCCAATTATTAGTGGAAATTTGTCTTTGTAATCTTCGGCTAATTGTTTTCCCATAATTTCTGCAACTTCAACTATTTCTTCTTTAGATACTAAAACTTTTTCAATGTCTTTTTCTAACATTATTTCACCTCATAGATATAGATTTTTTTTAATAACGTATTGTCTTGAAGAGATTTCTTAATTCCGGGGATCCATAAAACACTTTTTGAATCTGCAACTACAAACATTTTGTCTCTTTTTGACAATGGAATTTTCTGATCAATTAAAATATCTTTCACTTTCTTAGTTCCTATTTTCAAAGTCATTGTATCGCCGTTTTTTCTGTTTCTAAGGTAAAGCGGAAATACCTTATTATTATAACACAGTTCTATAAAATTAGAACTGTATTGCGATATTTTATTTTCACTTAAAACGAAACTATCATTATCATTAACAAAATACTCTCCATAGCCATTTACTTCAATAATTTTCTTCTCTATTTTCATTTTTTTTTCTATAAAAATGTATTCATATTCTTTCACAAAATTGAAGTTTTTACCAATAGACAAAGATTTGTTAGAGTTTTTTGCAGAGCATAATTCAATCATTTGATTATATTGTTTATAGCTAACTTCCACAGTGTTATCTGTCATGATATTTACTAAGTGTTTTAAAACTTTTATCTTAATTATTTTATCTAACTCATTGAAGGTTTTCAAGTTAATATTATTATAAAAGCAGTTCTCTTTAATAAACTCGTCTTTTAATCTATTTAAAACAAGATCTGCTGATTCAATATAATCCTTGAATTGCATGATTTTTTGATTTAAAGTAGGATTTTCTTTTTTTAATAATGGGATAATATTATGTCTATATCTATTTCTAGTATAATGATCTTCTTTATTTGAAGAATCCTCATAATAGTTAACTTCATACTTTTTAGAATAAGCAATTATTTCATCTTTTGTTACTTCCATCAAAGGTCTGATTATTGAGATATTACGATCTTTTCTAATTTCTGGAATGCCCGCGTAACCGCTGAATGAAGTTCCTCTAGTAATTCTCATAAGTGTTGTTTCCACTTGATCATCTAAATGGTGAGCTACAACTATTTTAGATGCTTTATATTTCTGTGCCACTGCTTTAAAAAAACCGTATCTCTGATTTCTTGAATCATCGTGGAAATTCAACTTTTCGTTTTCTTTTACTGAGTATCCTTCGAACGGAATCTTCAATTTTATAGCTAGTTTTTTTATATGTTCAAATTCATTGATAGATTCAGATCTTACATTGTGATTAACATGTGAAATGATTAATTTTAAATCAAGATCTATATTATTTAATATATCCAAAAGAACCATTGAGTCTACTCCCCCGCTGAGAGCTACAACAACAGTTTCATCTTTAGAAAATATTCCTTTGTCTAGTACTAGTGTTCTTAAATTTCTTTCCATATTTATCACCTAACGTTTATTATATCATAATAATTCTTATTAGATATTATATATTAGTTTACTTTGAAATACAAAATATTTTTTAGTTGTTAGTGATTTATGATATAATATAGCCAGTAGATAAAAAAGGATGGAGAGAAAATATGTTTAAACTTCCAAAGTTAACTAAAAAAGAACGCGCCTGGGTGCTATATGATATAGCAAATTCGGCTTTTATTTTGACAGTTATTACAGTATTATTCCCAATTTTATATGAATTGGTATACATGGCTCCAAACGTAGCTGATGGAATTGAGAAATACATTATGGTCGGGGGAGAAGAAGTACTAAACCCTGCATATAGATCTTTATGGCTTACTGGATCACAAATATTCAAGTATTTAGTAAGTGGTATAGCACTTACTGTTGCATTGTTAAGTCCTGTTATTGGAGCTTGGTCTAATTTCCGTGGAAACAAGAAGAAATTCTTTAAAATATTCTTATTTATTGGTGTTATTGGCGGAATAGGAATTGCAATTCCAGGATACGATTGGGTATTATTGCTTACAATTTTTACAATTTCAAGTATTGGTTATAATTTAACTAACGTTATGTATGATGCTTTCTTAGTTGATGTAACTGGAGAAGATAGAATGGATGAAGTAAGTGCAACTGGTTTTGCATGGGGATATATTGGCAGTTTAATACCTTTCTTTATCGGGATAATCCCTTATGGTTTACTTACATTAGGAATGATAGATGAGTCTTTCGCTCATTATACAATTAGTTTTGCATTTATAGTATCAATTGCTTGGTGGGTATATTATTCATTACCATTACTAAAAGAAGTAGATCAAACTTATAATATTGAACAAGTTGAAAATTCTTTAGGAAAATCATTTAAGCGTTTATGGGGTACATTTAAGGAAATAAGAGCATATAGATATATTTTCTTATTTCTAATTGCGTATTTATTATATATAGATGTAGTAAACTCAGTAATTAGATTAGCTACAAACCTTGGGTCAGATTTAGGTGTTACAGCAATAGTAATGCTTGGAGTTATTGTATTGGTTCAAGTAATTGCGTTCCCTTCTGCAATTATCTATGGACGTTTAACAAAACGTTTTGGTGGAAAACGCATGATTTACTATGGTATAGCAATTTACGCTATTGGTATTTTTATAGTATTTAACATTCATGAAGGTACAGAATACTTTATGTGGATAGTAGGAGCATTGATTGGTACTGCTCAAGGTGGAATTCAATCTGTTTCTAGAAGTTATTTTGCAAAAATGGTACCACATGAAAAAGCAAACGATTTCTTTGGATTCTTTAGTGTATTTGGACGTTTTGGAGGGATTATATCTCCATTCGCAATAGCATATTTCCAATCAGCTGATAGACTTGGAACTAATGGAGCAGTATTATTACTGTTAATTCCATTAGCATTAGCATCTATCATCTTACTGTTTGTTAAAGGTGGGAAAGTAGATTTTGTTGAAGAATAATAAATACATTCTTGCTAGTAAATCTCCTAGAAGAATTGAGCTTATGGAAGTACTGAATGTTGATTTTGAGGTTATCCCAAGTCAAGTTGATGAAATTATAAAAGATGGTTTATCTTGTGAGGAAGTTGTTATTGATATTGCTTTTCAAAAAGCAAATGATATTGCTAAAAAACATCCAGATAAATATGTGTTAGGTTTTGATACACTTGTAATTCTAGATAGAAATCCTTTAGGAAAACCAGTTGATAAAGATGATGCATTTAGGATGTTAAAGTCGCTTAGTGGTAGAAGTCATACTGTATTTACAGGATGTGCTATTGTTAAAGGAGACTATAAAGATTCGTTTTATAGTAAAGCCGATGTAACATTTTATGATATGTCTGATAGCGAGATATGGGAATATATTGAAACTAAAGAACCGATGGATAAGGCTGGATCATATGGGATACAAGCATATGGAGCTAAGTTTATAAAAGAGGTTCATGGTGACTATTTTGCAATCGTTGGAATGCCTATCGCAAAACTATATAAAAAAATTAAAGAATTGTAAAAGAGACCTTTTTGGG
>CAYVZR010000021.1:0-20435 GCA_964456195.1 uncultured Candidatus Izemoplasmatales bacterium
ATTCACTATATATTTCTGGTAGTATCATCTCAGTTTTCTTTGATTCAATTTGTTTGCCGATTATTTCATATAATTGATTAAACCATTGGTCCATAAGATTACCTCCGCATAAAAATATTATATCACATAGTATAGGTGTAATTTAAGGGATTTTCAAAAAAGTAAGATAAAACCACATAAAATCTAATTTGTTACTACTAAAGCTGTGATTTTAATAGTTTATTAGTTATTATCAAATATCTTGTAGAAATATATATTTTTATTAAAGTGTGATATAATAATTCTGTGATAATATTATAGCAATGTCACTTTTTCATAAGATTGCATTTAGATATATAAGGAGGATGAATGATGAAAAAATTAATAGTTCTTTTATCATCAATATTATTAACGTTATGCATGGTAACTTGTTCTAATGATACAACTACTTTAAATTCGCAACTTACAACTTTAGAGACGGAACAAACTACTACAGCTTTAATTGATAAGTATGAAGAATTCGAATTAAAGTATGGAATTTATCCTTTATTTGAAAGTACCTTAATTCCTGTTCAAACACAGGATGAATTATGGGGTTACATTAATAATGAAGGTGAAATGATAATTGACGCAACGTTTGACTGGGCTTCTAGTTTTTATGAAAATGGTTATGCTAATGTTTACATAGATTCTGGATATAATATAATTGACATGGCGGGAAACATAATCTTAAGTGAGGGTTATCCTTGTATAATAACTATGTATTCTAATTATTTATTATGTTCCAGAACTTGGAGTGGTTTACCTACGCTTTATGATGTTTATGATTACGAAGGAAATATCTTAATGGAAAGTATCACTGATATAGATTTGATTTATGAACAGTATCCTAAAGAATACCAAGGCTCATGGAAAATTGATCAAAATTCAGAAGGCAAGCTTGCCTTGATTACTTCTGAAGGAGATCCGATTACCGAATACATATATGATGATATGTGGTTTTTGTGTCGTCAAAATTATATTTGTGTTAGGATTGGCGATTATTTTGGAATTTTGGATTCTACAGGCACTGTGATTCTTGAACCAATCTATTTAAACAGGATGGGATTTGGAAATGATTTAATGGATAGTGATATAGCACCTATTGTTACAGAAGAAGGGTTGCTTGGATTTGTAGATATTTTTGGAGACATAATAATAGAGCCTCAATTTGATGTAAGTACATATTATGAGTATGATTACCGTACCCTTCCTAAAATGTGGTTTTATGATGGCGTTCAATTAGTCGATGATGGCGATACGCAATACATAATTGACTTGGAAGGTACTATACTATTTGAATTGCCTGAAGGCGCTATTGGGATAACAGGTTACGATGATGAAATCATCTCATACATATATTATGTAGATGACGATTATGTTTCTAAAGTAATTGACTATGAAAGAAATCTACTGTATCAAGGAACGGGCCAGTCTATAAGACTAACACAAGACAATTCAGATGTATTTTTTGCTGTAGAATCGACTTTTTTCCCACAACCAGGAATACCTGGTACAGATGCTACTATGTATAATTACCAAGCAGAAGTCTTAAAAGAAAATTTTTCTTTTGTATATGATAATTCTATTTCTAATAATTATTTGCATCGAAACTTTATAAATGGTTACATGGATTTCATAGACAACGCTACAGAAACTATAGGATTTATGGATACAACGGGCGCTACTGTAATACAACCACAATTTGAAGTAGATGCACTTGCTTATAGCCATTTGTCAGCGTTAATGTTTCACAGTGATGGCTATGCAGTAGTCATGAAAGATGGTCTTTATGGTATTATTGATAAAGATGGTACTGTTGTTGCTAATTATCTATATTTGAGTATAAACACTAATTTATTTTATTAAAACAATAAATCATATTTAGAGATTGAAATATTTTCAATCTCTTTTTTATGGAATATAAATAAGAGCGTTATAATTGACAAATGTCAATAATAGATATAAAATTAATATCCAAGAATAAGCATAAAGGGGAAAAAATGATAGTTGCATGTGCTACAAATGATAAAGAAAAAATAATTAAAGATCACTTCGGCGATGCTAAGTACTTTAGCATATATAATATTTTTGATTCAGAAGCTGAATTCATAGGATTAGTTGAAAATACCGCTAGATTACAAGAAGGGTCTCATAAAGAAAAAGCTATATATATTTTAGATATATTAAATACAAATAATGTAGATGTATTGGTAAATAGATCATTTGGGACGAATTTAAAAATAATAGTTAAATATTTATTGCCAGTTATAATAAGAAAAAACTTAATTGTAGAAGCATTAGAAATATTTAAAATCAATTACAATAAAATATTAGATGTGTGTGTTAGTAAGAAGAGTTGTTATGCTTTAGTAACTGAAGAAAATGAGGTGAAAGTTGTTGAGACAAAATAATAGAAGAAACGGACCTGGAAGTGGTTCAGGAACTGGTGGATGTTGTGTTTGTCCTGTTTGTGGGAATGTAATTAAACACGCTACTGGACAGCCATGTATGGATATTGTATGTAGTGTCTGTAATACAAAGATGACAAGAGGAAATTGTAGTGGCAACACTGTTGCCAATAAAAAAGTAGCTATAATTGATAAAGATAAGTGCATAGGGTGTGGACGCTGTGTTAGTGTGTGTCCATTTAATGCTATAGATATGTTAAATGGGAAAGCAGTTATTAATGCTTCAATATGTAAAGGCTGTATGAAATGTACATCAGTATGCCCTGCAAATGCAATTAGTGGTTCAATCTGATAGGTAAGAAGAAAGAAAAATTATAGACTTTTGGAAATTAAAAATAGATACTTTAAGGATAGGTTACAAATCTATCCTTTTTTGTATTAAATTGGCACAATTGAATTATATAAATCAATGAGTAGTGTTTTAAAAGGTTATAAATATTTAGACTTTTTAATTGACAAAATATGTGGACGTCTGTATACTATGATAGTGAGCACTAACATTCGAGGAGGAAACATGAAAAAATTATTAAGTAAAATAATATACAAATGGCCATTTAAGGTGTTGTTTGTAATAGCTATCGCAATTACAGTTGCAGCTACAGGAATCACCAATGTTGAGTTAAGCACAGGAAATGAGACAATGATTGACCCATCAAGTGATACTTATATTGATAATAATTTGTATCAATCAAATTTTGGGGCTGATCCAATTATGGTAATTATTGAATCAACTGATAGAGATGCACTATTATCGATGGATACTTTAACTGTTATGAATGATTTAAACAATAACTTAAAAGACTTAGATGGAGTGTTTTATGTAAACAGTCCCATCAGTGTTATTAACTATGCGACTAGTATGAGTCTTGTGAACTATCAAAACGCTTTAGATGGGATAGCAAGTAACCTATCTATTTTATCTGAAAATATAGCTTTGATGAGTGAAAATATGCCAGATATTGATTCTGAAACTTTAATCAATTCATTAGGTAGTATAATTACTGCACAAAATAATATATCATCTGGATTAGATAATGAAATATTGTTAATGAACTCAATGACTACTAATGTAGATAATGAAATAGGACTATTGAATGCCTCTAGAGATTTATTAGACCCTGTTCTAAATGAAACAGAATATAACGATCTTACTAGAACCATTACTGTTTTATCTCAAGTGAATAACCTATATGCACAAATGATTACACTTTCTGGAACATTTAGTACAGGAATAAATCAAACAGCTTTAGGACTTCAGGACTTATTAACACAGTTAACAACTATGTTTACATCTGTTTCTCAAATAGAGATGAATTTAACAACTCTTGGAACTAATCTAGCAACTATGAGTGATACAGTAGCCATGCTAGCAGCTAATTTCAATATGTTTACATCAACATTTCCAACAGAAGCCACTACATTAAATAGAATTATATACTCAGATGGTGTAAATATGAATCCTATGCTAGAAACATACTTCATAGATGATACTCATATATTTGTTAGTATTTCCTTAGAAGAAGGAACAACTAATTCAGAAATAGAATTAATATTGGAAGAAATTGATAACACTTTATCTGAAACTGAGTTCTCTGAGAGTTTAGTGTCAGGAAAACCGGTTCTAAATTATGATATTAAATCATCAATGATGGACAGTATGAAAACGATGATGATTACAGCATTGATTATTATGGTTTTAGTACTGCTAATATTGTTCCCGGTGCCTTTTAGATTATTACCACTGTTTATAGTATTACTAGCAGTAGTAGGAACAGTTGGTTTTATGGGCCTTGTTAGTATACCTTTAACTATGGTATCTATGGCAGTATTCCCTGTTTTAATAGGATTAGGTATTGACTATAGTATACAATTCCATAATCGCTATACGGAAGAATTAACGAAAGGTGTAAAATAATGAATAAACCATTAAAAACAACAATATATAAATTAGCTCCAGCTGTTCTTATATCTTTAATAGCTACATCATTAGGATTACTGAGCTTATTCAAATCCAAAGTACCAATGATTCAAGATTTTGGACTAATGTTAACAATAGGAATTGTAATAGCTTTTTTACTAGCTTTATTTGTGCTATTACCAATTCTTACTATTAGAACAAAACTATCTGTTAATAGTGAGAAGAAAGTAAAAGAAAAGAAATCTTCAAAATACTTCCAAGTTATGAAGAAGTTTACAAAGGGAGTATTAAAGGTTAAATACATTATTCTAGTTGTTGCTGTAATACTTGCTGGTGTTGGTTTTTTCTTCGACCAGAAAGTTGGCGTAGAAACAGATATGGAAACTTTTATGCCTCAAGACAGCGAAGCATTATCGGATATCCATGAATTAAGAGAACTAGTGGGTTCTACAGATTCTATTGTGCTGATGTATCAATCGGAATCAATTGACAGTTATGATATCGTTTTAGAAGTCAAAACAATATCAGACATGTTGCAAACTGAATATAGTGATAGCATCGTTAGACTTGGTTCAGTAAGTACTATGCTAGATATGGTTTCTAATTCCTCTTGGAATGAAGCAAATTTTGAAACGTTTTATAATCAATTACCAAGTGACCAATTATCATTGGTACAATCCAGTGAAGAAAACATTGGAATCATTAATGTTTCTTTAGCTAATATGGATGATACTGAATTTGTTGGATTCTTAGATGATTTAAGCAATTCATTGAATGACTTAGATTCAAGCATTGAAATAACGATTACTGGACAAAGTATCGTTGAACAAGAAATGTTGGTAGCGATGACTTCGGATCGATTAATAATTTCTTTGATTAGTATCGCTTTAGTATTTGTTGCATTGCTAATAATATATAGAAACTTATTTAAAGCCTTAGTAGCAATTTTACCAATTGTATTTATCATTGGTTGGAGTGGTGGCGTAATGTATCTATTAGGATTTGATTACACACCATTAACATCTACAATAGGAGCTCTGATAATTGGTATTGGTACTGAATTTACTATACTTATATTAATGCGCTATTACGATTTGAAAAAGGAAACTGGAAATCATGTAGAAAGTATATCTGATGCAATTGGGTATATGAGTAAACCGATTATTGTTTCTGGTATCACAACAATCGGTGGATTTAGTGCTCTAGTGTTTTCAGACTTCCAAATTCTTTCAAATTTTGGTATAATGACACTAATAAATATATCATTAGCACTTATTAGTTCTATCGTTGTATTACCAGCCTTATTAGGTGTAATAGGAAAACAAGCGAAAGCAGTAGCTAGTAGTTAAAAGAGGTTATTATGAATACTGAAGAAAAAATTATAGAAGCTAGTACTAAAGTATTCAAAGAATTAGGATACTTAGGAGCATCAACTCGATTAATAGCTGAAACAGCTAATATATCAGAAATGACTTTGTTTCGTAAATTTAAGTCTAAACAAAACTTATTTGAAATGACAATCAAGTTTGCGTTAGGTCATGAATTACTGGATGTTTTTGAAACAGACTTTAATGTATCTTTAGAAGAGTTTGTAAGAAAGTTTCTCCATAATCGGTTATATTCTATATCTGAAAACATTGACTTAGTAAGAATGATAATTCAAGAATCTATTCAAGGGCGAATACCTAAGGAAATGAACTATATAGCTAGAATGTCAGAAAAACTAGCTAAAACTCTAAATGAATATCAAAAACTACATAATGAGTCCCTAAATAGTTCATTAAATGTGATTATCTTAGGAATCTTATTACAGTATGTTATTATGAGTTCAGATTTAGGCTTTCACATATTAAGTAGTTCTGAACAAGATATATATATTCAAGGTTTAATTAATCAAATCAAGCTTTAATAATTGAAATATAACACCTCACAGTATTTTCTAATTGTGGGGTGTTTTTATTACATATAATTACTATATATAACTCCATAAATGACGTAATATATGATAAATGCATTGATTTATGTGTTTTTCAATAACATTTTAATATATTTTAGCCCTATAAGTAGACGTTTTTATCGATTTTTAACACTTATTAAGAAATGGGGACACTTCCGCACTGTAAAATTTCTTTACAATTATCTATAATAGAGATAATATCAAGAATCTACGTTTATAGGAGGACAAAATGGATATTAGTCAAGCTAGTTTAAAAACATTGCCAAGAGCATTAAGATTTACTGGAGTTTTACAAGTGGTTGATTGTATTGATTATGACAAACCAAAAGTTATATTCAGTATAGGTAATTTAAGAGATACGTTTTTATCAATCTTTCCTGATCAAGTATTTAAAGAAACCGGATTTCGTTTCTTCACAGATACAAATGGAACAAAAGTAATTATGCAAATACATGATTTAAATACTTTGCATGATTCTATTGAGTCTATGGAACATATGCGTTATTTAGGTATTAAGTGGGATAAGATTTATGATGAGATGAAAGAACTTCATATTAAAAGTTAATGAGTGAATGTAAAAAGACAAAAGAGGAGAAATCCTCTTTTTATTATTCAGTTAATGAGACTTAGATATTTAAACTGTGTACGGTATTAGAAGTTATTAAAAAGCATAAATATTAAGTGTTATCACAAATATATTCTAATATATAAATACTATATATAATCAAAGATTCTAGATAACCTACTTTATAGTATTTTTTCTTAAAAAAGCCTTTGAATATCAAACAATTTAGTTTCCAATTTCAGCCTTGAATTTATTGACTTTATAGTCAAAATAATATACTATATATAAGGCATAAAAAATGGAGCGCATAGATGATTTACTTAATTATTCTTGCATTATCAGGTTTTCTAATCTGGTTTGCAAATATACTGACAAAAAAGGGGAATATTCCATTACTTAAAACATTAAAAGTGTTTGCGATTTTATTATTCTCAACATACATGGTTCGATTGTTTTCTCAAGATGCAATTACTTCCGCATTTAATTTATTACTAATAGATATAGAAACGCCGATAAACGCTTATGATACATGGCTTACCGGTGTTTCTATGTCTATTTTTATGGTTTTCTTAAGATGGACAACTATTTTATCGCTTATATTTTTGATTCTAAACCCATTTTTTAAACTTAAAAACGTTTCTATAATTGCATCTTTCTTTGCTTTAATTTTAGGAATACTAAATGTTATATTCTTTAAACAAAATATCCTAATGTTTTTAGGTGAAATAAATTTAATGAACTACCGCTCTATTCAATTCCTATTTGAAGTTTCTTTGGTTTTAGCAATGTCCTTTATAAATATATGGATATATTTTAAAGAACACAGCTATCCGAAGTTTAAAGATATAGGAACTGCTTTAGCGGTATTTTTTATTGCGGCTATAAGTGTTGTGCCACAATCATTCTTTTATAATTTTTTTGGTAATTACGGTGAGATACCTGAGGAATTTAATGTTACGCATATATTAATCTTAGTTATTCCAGTCTTATTTATAATTATCACTTATAGGTTGATGAGAAACAAAGAACAGAAGCAAAAAGATTTTCTAATTGTTTTTATTGTTTTCGCTGCTTTTTTCCAATACTTTTCATATCCTCATAGTGGGTTAAGTGGTTTACCATTGCATTTATGTAATACGGCAATTGTATTAATGATGTTTAGCATTGTTTTTAAATGGAAAGGTTTTTTCTACTTTAACTATTTTGCGAATGTTTTAGGAGCGTTGGCTGCTTTAGTGCTTCCAACTATCTCGGGGGATTTGTTCTCCACTGGGTCTATGCGTTATCTTTTTAATCATTGGTATGTGTTTGCTTGGCCGATTTTGGCTGTTGCACTAAATACTTTTAAGAGGCCAACTCTCAAGGATATGAATAAAGCTATTGTAGTATTTACTGTATACTTCATTGTTATAGTTTTTATAAATGCTTGGTTTAATAACTATCAATCAGTTGACTATTTCTTTGTCTATGGAGATCATCTATCTGATATGGTTGGACTTACAGTAATTCAGTATAATAATGTATTGTCTTTTGAATTCAATGGATTAACCTTTGTGTTCTTCTGGGCCTATCAGCTAATATTCTATTTTTCTTTTATATTCCTAATGTTTATGAGTTGGTATCTATATGATGCATATTTTACTTTTAGCGATAATCAGCGGAAATTAAAAGCGAAACAAAAACAAATGCATTTAGATGAATTAAGACTTCATGAATTACTAAATGGCAGAAGCCAAAATGAACCAATAAACCTAGGAGGAATTGACATGATTAAAATAAGTCACTTTTCAAAAAAATATGGTAATTCATCTGTATACGCTGTCAATGACTTTTCTTTAGAAGTTCATAAAGGCGAAGTGTTTGGTTTCTTAGGGCATAATGGTGCTGGTAAATCCACTACTATAAAAAGTCTTGTAGGAATCCAATCTATTACCGAGGGTGAAATGGAAATTTGTGGATACTCAATTAAAACACAACCGTTAGAAGCAAAACTTCAAATTGGTTATGTTTCAGATAATCATGCCTTATATGAAAAATTAACAGGTAGAGAATATATTCAATATGTTGAAGATTTATATAAAGTTGATCCAGAAATAAGAGAAGAGCGTTTGGTTAAACTGTTAGAAAAATTCAATCTTGCATACGCTATTGACCAAGAGATTAAATCATACTCACATGGTATGAAACAAAAATTAGTTGTTATTGCGGCACTGATTCATGAACCTCCAGTTTGGATCTTAGATGAACCATTAACAGGATTAGATCCAACTAGTTCTTATCAAATCAAAGAATCGATGAGAGAACATGCGAAAAAAGGAAATATTGTTTTCTTTTCTAGCCATGTTATTGAGGTTGTTGAGAAGATATGTGATCGAATAGCTATTATCACAAATGGAGAGTTACAAGGAATTTATGATATGGAAGAAATCCATAAAAATAATATTTCTTTAGAAGAACTATATATGAGCAAAATCAATAAAGTTACAGAGACTAATAAAGATGCTTGAACGAGTATGGATTTTGACAAAACTGCAGTTAACTAATAAAACCAGGAAACATGCGAAGAACTCTTTGAGAGTGTATCGTGATCTCGCATTAAAAGCTATTGTTGGTATATTAATTACAATAGCTATATGGTTCTTATTGCATGTGTTCAAAGATATCCTCTATATCCCTGTAAATGATTATTTCATGATTTTTGTCTTGTTGCTAACACAAGTAATGAGTATAATAGCCGCTATTTCTGGATTGATAGTCGATATCTATCAATCGAAAGATAATCAAATTCTTTTGACATTACCTGCTAAAAATGATGAGATATTTTTGTCCAAACTTGTGGTGTACTATATAAACGAATATAAAAGAAACTTTGGCTTTTTATTTCCTTTCCTAGTTGCTTACGGATTCTTAACTAAGATGGGATTCGGGTTTTATTTAAGCCTGATTCCTATGACTTTTATCTTGCCCTTTATCGCTGTGTTCTTTTCTTCAATTGTTTCGATTTTAATCACATTGATTAAAAACTATTTAAATCGACATACTTGGATTAATTTTGGATTGTTTGCTGTATTGATAGTAGGAGCGTTTATCTCAATCTATTATCTTGTTGGGTTTATACCTAAAAACATCAGAATTGTCCAACTATATAATAGTTTTATTGTCGGACTTACTAAGTTTATGCAACAGGTTGCTTCCGTAGGATCAATCTATACAATAATTGGAAAACTGCTGAATGGTAATAATATCATTATTAATTATTTAATTGTAATAGGAACAATCTTGGTATTATTCGCAATCAACTATCTTGTAAGTCGACCATTATTCTTTAAACTGACTTCACAAACGAGTGAACAAGCAAAAACCAAAAAACATAACCCGAAAATTACTAAGAAATCAGGATTATTTTGGACTTTCCTACGTAAGGAAATAACAATTGCCAAACGTAGTCCTAATGAACTATTAAGTAATTATGCCGTATTGATCTCATTACCGCTTATTATGTTTGTGTTAAATACAATATATATGGGAATGGATAGATCAAGTTTAGGTAATAGGTTTGTACTTATCTTTAATGTTCTTATTATATTGATTTTAGTTACTGCTAGTAATACTGCTAGTGCAGTTGCAATAACTACTGAGGGGTATGAATTTGTTTTATTAAAAACAGCACCTTCAAAAACAAAACAAGTAGCTTGGGCTAAGATGACATTTAATTTTGTTTTCACTAGTGTTTTGTTGTTATTGTCATTCATACTATTTCGAATAGCTTTACCTGTTTTTAATAAGGGCGATATTTGGTTGTTATTCGTATTTGCATTTTTATTTAATGCTAGTCAAATCTTTTGGTCTTTCCAAATAGATATATTAAACCCAAAACTATCTGACTATGCAGCTACTGGATCGTTGTCGAACAACGATAACATAGCGAAAACATTATCCAACGGATTAGTTGCTTCACTGATATTTACGCTTATTAGTATCTTTGTGTTTATAATCTTTGAACCAATCGCTTGGTTACTATTAATAGTCATTGGTTTTCTTTGGCTACTATTCCGCTTTTGGTCATTCAAAACCTATCTCGATGCTTACTTCATCGATATAGAGTATTAAGGAGGCATTATAATGAGTAAAAAATTTATGTTACTGATTGTACTTGCTATCAGTGTTCTATCAATAATTACGATTGCTGTATGGGGCACTTTACCAGAAAGTCAAAATCAATCTTCTGTAACTTCAATAAGTTTTGAAAACTATGAAATTAATGATGAAGGTGACAAAATAATTAATGTGTTAGGAATTGTTTCTGAGGAAGATCCATATTACACCTTGGACTACAGATATTTACCTAATGATGCAGCTATAGATATTACAGTAACATCTTCTTCAGATGATGTTATTGTGCTAACTGACACTATTAAACAAGAAGTTCTTATAAACTTCTCAACTTCCGCTTCAATTGGTCACAATGTAACAATTAGAATTGTTGACCAAAAAACATATACATATGATGAAATAACTTTAATATTTAAAGTCCCTGACATTATTATTGGAGATTAGACAGAAAGAGAGACTAATTATGAAAAAAATTATATTTACATTTATAGCATTGCTTTCATTGACTGCACTTGTAGGATGTGTTGGACAGGAAGTTACTGTTTCTTTTGAAGAAAACGGTGGCGAGGCAATTGCTGACATCGCTGTAGTTCAAGAAACTAAAATGAACGAACCTCTAGTTATTAGAGAAGGTTACACATTTGAAGGGTGGTATGAAGAAATTGGATTATCTACACTTTTTGATTTTGATTCTAACATTCTTAGAAATATAAGTTTATACGCAAAATGGAGTATAAATTCTTATACCGTAACTTTTGTATTTGACAATGGCACTGATGATATTGTTATCAGTGATACTTATAGTTCTACTATAACATTTCCAACTGACCCAGAAAGAACCGGTTATATATTCGGTGGCTGGTATTTGGAAGCAGAAGGAACAACTGAATTCACTTCGAATAGAATTCCAAGTGCTGATACAACAGTTTATACCTATTGGATTCAAAACCAACATACAGTAAACTTTTATATTGATTCTAATGCAGAAACACCTACATATACTGAAACAGTTTTATATGGAGAATCTGTAGCGAATGCACCAGCAATACCTGTTATAACAGGGATGAATGGTGCCTGGAGTGAAGATATCACTAATATTACTAGCGATAAAGATGTTACAGTTGAATATACTAAGAAAGTTTTTAATATAACTTTCCAAGATGTTGAAGAAAATACATATAGTACTTTGACTTTAGAATATGGAGATTCAATAACTGCTCCAACTACTCCTGTAAAAGTAGGATATGACTTAATTGGATATTATTCTCCATTATTAGAAAGAAATATTGATTTTACTAATTATACAGTTACTGAAGACTTGGTATTGGTAGACAGTTTCCAAATTTTAACTTTCAGTGTTAAATTCTTTGGTGGTGAAGCTAATGCTCTATTAGGATCAGTTGAATTTATCGATTATGGTTCAAGTGCTCAAGCTCCAACAGAAGGAATTGATCGTGATGGTTATACATTTAGCGGTTGGGATAGTGCATTTGATACTGTTACAAGTGATTTAAATGTTTATGCAGAATATACAATCAATCAATACACTGCAGTTTTTGATGCAAATGGTGGTGTATATTCAGATGCAACTGAGTTCATCAATGTAACTCAAGATTATAATAGCAATGTAACTGTTTCTGAAGAACCAACAAGAGAAGGCTTTAGATTTGTAGGTTGGTATCTTGATTTAAACTATGAAGAAGAAGTGTACTTTGCTACAGGCGTTACAATGTCTATCGATGGATTCACTGTTTATGCTAAATGGTTTGATTTGTCCACTACCAGTTATACAGTTAGTGGTACTTATTACTTTGAAGAAGAAGGTATAGCAAGTGATGAATTATCTACAGATGGATCTTATGTTCAAATAAGTTCTGAAAGTTATACGCCTTTCATAAAGGTTTTTTATAATACTGAAATGTCTCCAGTAAGAGAGATTGACGGTTATGAATTCTATAAATATGTTTATAACGGACAAGATTGTTTTGATGAAAACGAACTTCTAACAATAACTCAAGATGAGACAGTTGATGTATATTACCGCAGGATAATTCTTTCGGTAAGTTTTTCAGAATATATTTCAGAGGACATTACAATATATTATGTATATTACAATGGTTCTTTAACTAATATTCCAACAGCTACTTCAGTTAATGGATATGACTTTATTAGTTATTACGCTCCAAGTTTAGAAAGAAATGTTGATTTAACTACTTATATAATTACTGAAAATTTAGTATTGGAAGAAAATTTCAGAATTCAAACTTACAGTGTTACATTCTTCGGTGGTGAAACCGATACTCAATTAGGAGATGTTCAAACTATCGATTACGGTACAAGTGCTTTGGCTCCAACAGCAGGCCTTGAACGTGTTGGTTATACATTTACTGGTTGGGATCAAGTGTTTGATACTGTTACTGGTGATATAGATGTTTATGCAGAATATACAATTAATCAATACACAGCTTCGTTTGATGCAAATGGTGGTGTATATTCAGATGCTTCTGGAATTATTAATGTTACTCAAGATTACAACAGTACAGTAAATAATCCTGAAGATCCAACAAGGCAAGATTTTGTATTTCTTGGTTGGTATTATGATTTAAACTATGAAGAAGAAGCATATTTTAGTACAGGTAAACTTTTACCTATTAATGGATTCACTGTTTACGCTAAATGGTTTGATTTGGCTACTACTAATTATACAGTAAGTGGTACTACTTACCTTGAACAAGTTGGTATAGCAAGTGATGAACTATCTACAGATGGATCTTATGTTCAAACAAGTTCTGAAGTTTATATTCCATACATCAATGTTTTATATAAAAATGAAATGGTTCCTATAAGAGATATTGAAGGATATGAATTCTATAAATATGTGTATAACGGAGTGGATTATTTTGATGAAAGTCAACTTATAACAATCACTAAAGATGAAACAGTTGATGTTTACTACAGAAAAATAGTTCTTACTGTTAGCTTCTCAGAAATGATTGAAGAACAAAATGTTACAACAAATTATTACGTTTATTACAATGGCTCTTTAAATAGTGTTCCAACAGCTACTTCAATTACTGGCTATGAATTTATTGGATATTATGCTCCATTGTTAGAAACATATATTGATTTAACTACTTATACAGTTACTGAAGATGTAGCAATGGTATACAATTTCCAAATTTTAACTTTCAATGTTACATTCTATGGCGGCGAAACTGGAGCTCAATTAGGAGATGTTCAAACTATCGACTATGGTACGGCTGCTTTAGCTCCAACAGCAGGCCTTGACCGTGTTGGATATACATTTAGTGACTGGGATATTGCATTTGATACTATTACTACTGATTTAATTGTTACTGCTGAATATTCAATCAATCAATATATAGCGACTTTTAACGCGAATAGTGGTGTATATGCAGATACAACAGGAATCATAGCTGTTACACAAGATTTCAACAGCAATGTAACAGTTCCTGAAGAGCCAACAAAAGCAGACTTTAGATTTGTTGGTTGGTATACGGATTTAAACTTTGAAGAAGAAGTAAATTTTAGTTCAGGTATTTCTTTACCTGTTAATGGATTCACTGTTTATGCTAAATGGTTAGATTTGGCTACTACCACATATACAATAAGTGGTACTACTTACCTTGAAGAAGAAGGTATAGCAAGTGATGGATTATCTACAAACGAAACTTATGTTCAAACAAATTCTGAAAGTTATAATCCTTTCATAAATGTAGTATATAATACTCAAATGTCTCCTGTGAGAGATATTGATGGTTATGAATTCTATAAATATGCCTATAACGGAGTAGATTATACTGATGAAAGTCAACTTATAACAATTACTCAAGATGAGACAGTTGATGTTTATTACAGAAGAATAGTTCTTTCGGTAAGTTTTACAGAATTTATCTCAGAGGATGTTACAACATATTATGTTTATTGCAATGACTTTTTAACTAATATTCCAACACCTATGCTAGTTACTGGCTATGACTTTATTGGATATTATTCTTCATTGTTAGAAAGAAACATTGATTTTACTACTTATACAATTACTGAAGATTTAGTAATGGTAGAAAATTTCCAAATTTTAACTTTCAATGTTACATTCTATGGCGGTGAAACTGGAGCTCAATTAGGAGCTGTTCAAACTATCGACTATGGTACAAGTGCTTTAGCTCCAACAGCAGGCCTTGAACGTGTTGGTTATACATTCACTGATTGGGATACAGCATTTGATAGTATTACTAATAGTATAGATGTTCATGCAGAATATTCAATCAATCAATACACAGCTTCGTTTAATGCAAATGGTGGTGCATATTCAGATACAACTGGAATCATCAGTGTTACTCAAAATTATAATAGTGATGTATTTGTTCCTGAAGAACCAACAAGAGAAGATTTTGTATTTCTTGGTTGGTATTATGATTTAACCTTTGAACAAGAAGCAAATTTCAGTACAAGTATTCCTATGTCTATCGATGGATTCACTGTTTATGCTAAATGGTTTGATTTGGCTACTACTAGCTATACAGTAAGTGGTACTTATTACCTTGAACAAGTTGGTATAGCAAGTGATGAACTATCTACAGATGGATCTTATGTTCAAACAAGTTCTGAAGTGTATACTCCATACATCAATGTTTTATATAAAAATGAAATGGTTCCTGTAAGAGATATTGATGGCTATGAATTCTATAAATATGTTTATAACGGAGTAGATTATTATGATGAAAATCAACTTATAACAATCACTCAAAATGAGACAGTTGATGTTTACTACAGAAAAATAGTTCTTTCGATAAGTTTTTCAGAATTTATCTCAGGGGACATTTCAACATATTATGTGTATTGCAATGGTTCTTTAACTAATATTCCAACAGCCACTTTAGTTACTGGCTATGACTTTATTGGATATTATTCTCCATTGTTAGAAACATATATTGATTTAACTACTTATACAGTTACTGAAGATTTAGTATTGGAAGAAAATTTCCAAATTTTAACTTTCAGTGTTACATTCTACGGTGGTGATACAGCTGCTCAATTAGGAGATGTTCAAATTATCGATTATGGTACGGCTGCTTTAGCTCCAACAGCAGGTCTTGACCGTGATGGTTATACATTTAGTGATTGGGATATTGTATTTGATAGTGTTACTAGTAATATAGATGTTCATGCTGAATATACAATCAATCAATACACAGCAAGTTTTGACGCAAATAGTGGTGTTTATATAGATACAACAGGAATCATGACTGTTACACAAGAATTCAACAGCAATGTAACAGTTCCTGAAGTTCCAACAAAAAATGGATTTATATTTGAAGGTTGGTATACTGATTTAAACTATGATGTGGAAATATATTTTGGTACAGGTATTCCTATGTCTGTCGATGGATTCACTGTTTATGCTAAATGGGCAGAGTTAGTAGCGACTAGATATACAGTAGAGGGTACTTATTACTTTGAAGAAGAAACTATCGCAATAGATCAATTGTCTGTAGATGGAACTTTCGTTCAAACAAATTCTGAAGTTTATACTCCTTTTATCAATGTTTTATATGATACTGATATGTCTCCTGTGAGAGATATTGAAGGGTATGAATTCTATAAATATGTCTATAACGGAGTAGAGTATACTGATGAAAGTCAACTTATAACAATTACTCAAAATGAGACAGTTGATGTATATTACAGAAGAATAGTTCTTTCTGTTAGTTTTTCAGAACAACTTTCTGAAGGAAATGTTACAAAACAGTATTATGTTTATTATAATGAAAATTTATTGACTGTCCCAACGCCTACGCCAGTTACTGGTAAAACAGTTTTTTGGGAAAGACAAAACTTTGATAATATTAAAACTAATTTAAGTATCTTAGTTATTCAATATGATGACACTTTAAAAACAGTTATCTTTATGAGTAACGGTACAATCATATATATTGCAACAAATGAAGAAGATTTGTACGGAGTTATTGACCCACAAGCAAATGTTTTAACAGCTTCATCACCATTATGGGATATCCAACAAAATGGGTATCGTTTCCTAGGTTGGTTTATATCTGGAACAGATACATTAGTGGCTGTTGGTGATTTGTATTATGATAATGCATATTTCGATGCAGCTAATATAACTACTATTGAAGCTAGATGGGTAGCGTTAAGTGAGTTAAATACTGCTAGTGACGTTTCAATCGTAGCTGATACACTTAATAAAACAATAACAATTGATTTTACTGTTTTACCAAATGATGTCAACGGTGTTGAAGTGTATCCAACTGATTATACATTTATTTTAAATGGAGAATATATCCGAAGTAGTGATGTATCAGGTGATGTTTTGAAAAATTACATTACACAGTCAGGTAACGATTTTACTTTAACATTAACTGAGTCTGATCCTTATTATAATTTCTTCAAAGAAAATTTAATGTCAGCTGAAGACAGTTATCAAACTTTAATCCCGGGTACTCATACCTTACAAATTATTTCGGTTGGTGATAATTACGATGTAATGTCTAGTGATCCATCGGACGTATATCAATATACGGTAGAATCTATTTATGAAAACATTCCGGAAAGTTCTACTATTACAGATTATTATATAATTGAAGATTTTGGTGGAGGAACATTGAGATATATTTTCTACTCGAACTTAACTTATCAATTTGCAGGTATGACTTTTGATATTGAAACTGGTTCAAACCATATTACTGCAGACAGTAATAAGCTTATTACTACAGATATACCTGGTGAGTTCCGCTTTACAATCACTGATGATTCTGGAAGCAGAACTTATGATGGATTGGTTATCAAGGATATTCGCCAATTTGATATTGGTACAAGTTATCAAAATTATTTAATGCAAGTAAACGCTACAACAGACGATGATTTATTCTTAGCGAATACAACTGATAATTCATATTATGTGGGAGCTAACAATGGGTTCTATCTTGATGTTTTAATCAGAGATAATAATGGAGCTAAGATTTCTCTTGACGATGCTTTAATAACATATGAATTCTATATGAATGGTAGTGCAACGCCGCTTGATGAAACTAATCTTTCGGACTATGTATCACTTGTTGGTAATGTAATGGACTTTACAAACGCTGCAGTTGGAGCTGAATTCCGTATTGTTATAGAGCCGAAATATGAAGCAACTTTAATGAATATGGATGCTTTAGAATATAATATATTAGTAAATGATGGGTATAATGCTTTCACAAACGCTGATTTAAAAGCTTTATACGCAAACCTAAATGTGAATCAAATAAATGTACAAAGAAATATTGAAGCAGAATTATATAGCAATCAAGTGTATTCTGATGGGTCACCTATAAACGAGAAAGCAGACCCGGGTAATGATTATACGAATTTCGGAAACGTGTATTTCCGTATTAATGGTAATACTGATGATGACCAAATTACGTTAGAAGGAAACTTCATGACAATAGATGGTTCAGATATCAATTGTATAAATTCTGAAATGGATGGTTACGGAAATATTATATATGCACAAGGTTTTGATATCGTATCTACACAAATTGGTATATTCTACTATGATGTGTATCAAACATCCCCAGACCCTCTTATACCAGTTACTGTTAACAACAATCAATTTACAATGAATAATTTAAAAGTCGTTGGTAATACAACAACACCTAGTGTAAATTACGGCGGTACTGAAGAAGAAATTATTAACCAAGAACGTTTGATGAGTCAAAACTCTGGAGGAATGCTAGGCGTTGTAATTAGAAACGGTAAAGCATCACTAAATAATCTTATTCTTGGTTATACATTAATTGGTGTAACGACTAATGCCTACGGAGAAAGTACAGATCATGATGTTTTAACAGTTGATTTAGACTATGTTACAATCTACGATTCATGGGCTAACAGTATTTATTCACATGGTGGTTCAGGAGCAAGTATTACTAATTCATCAATTGGTTCATCAGGAGGAGCTGCGATTCATTTCGAAGATACTCATCCAGGTGCTGAAGTATATGATAACCCAGCTTTAATATTAGGTGAAGGCAACGACATCAATAACTGGATATCTGGACAAGAATCATGGTTCAAAGCGTATGCGATGAGCTCTATAGCTTTAGGGTTAAAGAGTAGTATCAATGGTGCAGTAGGAGATTTAGGTAAAACTGTTATTGATATGGTAGAAAACCCTGTGACTGGCTTAAATACGGAAATGATGAATCTTGTATTCCTATCATTGCCTATGACGGGTGCAGTAACCAAAGATTCTTCAGGTAATGTAACAGGAGCGTCCGAAGTTGTCTTAAGTATCACTGATCCAACTGGTACAACACTGCTTGAAAGACCTTGGAACTTTGCGAATTTTGATCCTCGTGTTTCTGGTGGCCAATATGGATTTGCACTTGGTAGTTTATCAGACACTAATGAATTTATAACTATGATAACTGATATTATGACAATGTCTGGTGGGACAGTAGATCAAGGAACAGCTGGACAATTAGCAGCAATAGCTGGATTTTATAATTTATCTGCACCTGAGATATTAGGCGTTGCTCAAGTTATGGCTGGCGGAAGCGGTATTCAAGATTCAGTAATAGCTGTAAAAGGTTCACTTGATTACGCACAACCACAATATATAGAAGTTATTGCTCCACTTGAATTAACTGGAGCGGATGGCAGCGCAACTATATTAATTGAAATGCTTAATTTAGAATAAGAATAGCAACAAATAACCAAAATATATAATGAATAAGACTCAATTCCTGATGATGGGAATTGAGTCTTTTTGTATAAATACAATCTAATTTATAATATTTTTAAAGTGAACTTGATATTGTAACACGTTTGTGTTACAATTTTTATAATGAGGTGATAATCATGGCCAAGACAGCGTACATTAATGTCAGAGTAGACGAAGCTGTGAAACTAGAGTCAGAAGGAATATTAAATGAATTAGGTATCAATACATCAACTGCGATTGATTTATTCTTAAAACAAATCATTTTAAAAGATGGAATTCCATTTGATATAAGACTACCTAACCTTAGTTATGAAACAAAACTAAAAGAAATAGCTAAAACCGTTAATATAAATTTTCCTTATCCTAATTGGTTAAAGAGGATATCAATATTATACGCAAAGAATCAAATAGATTTAGAAGTAGCTATCTACGCTGCTAAGAAACAACTAAATAATTTATAATAATATAACTATCTATGTTGTATACAAAGAAAATAAGTTAGAGGATGGAGTGATGCATATAGAATGTAGATGTTTTACTAAAATTTTATACGGTGACTGAAAAACGTTGCTATTTACATGGAAAAGACAGACTCAGGTCTGTCTTTTCTATTGTTATTAAACATTAGAATTAATACTGCAATGTAT
>CAYVZR010000022.1:0-18939 GCA_964456195.1 uncultured Candidatus Izemoplasmatales bacterium
ATTTTATCAACTATCTTAAGATAATCGACTCTCGGACTATATCCCTCTTTTATTAAATAGCCATTTTCTTTAATTTCTTCATACTTAATTGATTTTCTTCCTTCTTTACTTCGATTATAGTACTTCATTATATATTTTGTTTCTAATAAATATATTTCATCATGTGCTTTAAAGAAAATAAGCAAAAAACTAATTCCTTCGTGTTTTTCAATACTTTGCAAATGTTCTATTTGATGAAGATGAATGTTTGAAAAAGGAAAACTAGTTTTATTTACTGTCTCTTTTGCTTCAAAATCAATGTATTTACCTTTATATAACCCATTATAATCAGTTGTGGATGGTATTTTGTAATAAGCTTCTTTTATAACCGCTCCACTTCTTGAGGGGTAGTCAACTTTTACAATTTGTATTGGGATTGGCTTTTTATGAATAATTGCTATATCATGAATTAAATAGTACTCATTGCTCTCATTTATAACATTCTCAAAAGACATTCCACGATTAGAATGGTTTGTTTTCTTTGCTACAAACTTCGATTTTTTATTAGGATAATTAATCATTAAACCACTCCCTAGGATAAATATATCATATTGCAATAGTAAAATATACTTTTTTGTGTTGAAAAAAAACAGTTTCCCCCTCACATTCACTACTAATTAACTGATATTATGGTATAATGGTTAAAGATTATAAAATAAAAAAAAACAAGGAGGTGCATTATGAGCAAAGTGAAAATTTTTGCACTTGGTGGACTCGGTGAAAACGGAAAAAACATGTATTGTGTTGATGTTGATAATAAATTATTTGTACTTGATGCAGGATTGAAATATCCGACTATGGAATTATTTGGAGTTGACTCTATTATTCCTGATTTTACCTATTTAGAAAAGAATAAAAGCCGAATAGTAGGTTTATTTTTAAGCCACGGTCATGAAGATCATATAGGAGCAGTACCTAAATTACTTAAAACGATGAATATTCCAATATATGCTTCATTTTTTACTTTAGCAATTCTTAAAGATGCCATGGAAGACCAAGGATTAGTCCTTGATGATTATGAATTCATAAAAGTGTCTTCTAGAAAAACACTTTCTTTTGGAAGTATTAAAATAGATTTTTATAGAGTAACTCATTCTATCCCTGAATCTTTTGGGATAGCTATAACCACTGATGATGGCGTTATCGTATATGCTCCAGACTTTACATTTGATCAAAATGTAAGTGGTGTTTATAAAACAGATTTTGAAAAATTAGCAAGTATCGCAGGAAAAAAAGTGCTCGCATTACTAGTTGAATCACTTGGTGCAGAGCGAGTTGGGCACACTCATAGTACTGAAGCACTTGATTACACACTTAATCAGGCTTTTTATCAAGCTGAGGGAAGAATCATTGTTTCAGCATTTTCAACAGATCTTGTAAGAATTCAAAAAATAATTGATATTGCATTAAAGTATGATCGAGAAATAGCAATTATCGGAAGAAAAACACAAAGAACAGTTGATATTGCTGTAAATTTGGATTATTTGAAAATACCTAAAGAGAAATTAACAAGTTTGAGATTTATTGATGAAAAAAATAAAAACGAATTAAAAAATGCTGTAGTACTAGTAACAGGAAATAGACATGAACCATTTTATATGCTTCAGAGAATGGTTAAAAAACTAGATCGCTTAATACATATAAATAAAGAAGATACAATTATATTAATGACACCACCTATCCCAGGAACAGAAAAGATTGCAGCTAGAACATTAGACATATTATATAGATATGATACAAATGTTGTTAAAATCAACAAAAATATCTTGCCTCCATCTCACGCAAGTAGTGAAGATATTAAACTATTAATTAACATGTTAAATCCAAAATATATTATTCCGGTAATTGGGGAATATCGTCATCAATACGCAAATCAAAACATTTGTATTCAACTTGGATATGCACCTGAGAATGTTTTTGTTTTAGATAACGGGGTTGTCCTAGAAATAGAATACGGAACTGTTGAAAATTCATCAAACAAAATTCAAAGTGGTGACACTTTAGTTGACGGAATATTAGATGGAGACCTTAATGACGTTGTTTTAAGAGATAGAGAATTATTATCCCAAGACGGTGTTTTATTAATTATTGCTAACATTGATGCTAGAAAGAAAATAGTTATTACTACTCCAGAAGTTGTATCAAGAGGATTCATCTTCATGAAAGAAAATGAAGAACTAATAAAAGAAGTAGAATCAATTTTCTATAAAGTAGCTGAGAAGATTTTAAGTAATAAGTATATTGATTGGAAGGTATTTAGAGAAGCTTTAAAGGATGACATTAGTAAATATTTGTATAGAGTTACTAAAAGAAGACCAATCATAATCCCAATAATCATCGATACACAAACAACTGAGTAGACGATGTCTGCTTTTTGTTTAAACTAATAAACATGTGAGTAAATACTCATATATGAAAATAGTTGCTTAAAAACCTTTACAAAACAGTGTAAATTACCTATAATAAGATAAGATAAAAACTAAAATATAGGAGGAAAGAAATGAAAAAATTATTATTTTTAGGTTTAATATTAACAATTGGGATCACTCTTACAGGTTGTAAAAAAGATGATGTTGTAGTAGATCCAGATCCATTAGAATGTACATCTCCACAAGTATTAAATGACGCTGGTACTGCATGTGTTGATCCAGAACCAGATCCAGACCCAGTTATTGATACATATGAAATCGCAATGATTACCGATTCAGGAACTATCGATGACGAATCATTTAATCAAGGGACTTGGGAAGGTATCATTGAATTTTGTACAACAAATGACCTTACTTACAAATACTACAAACCTAGTGAAGTATCAGACGATGCTTACTTAGCTGCTATTGATTTAGCTATTCAAGGTGGAGCAAAAGTAGTAGTTACACCTGGATTCTTATTTGAATCAAGTATCTATGCTGCTCAAGATTTATACCCTACAGTTAAATTTGTATTAATTGATGGTACTCCACATGACGTTACTTGGTCTACATGGAAAACTGCTGATAATACATTACCTATCTTATTCAATGAACATGAATCAGGGTTCTTAGCTGGTTATGCAGCTGTTAAAGACGGATTTACTGAACTTGGATTTGTTGGTGGAATGGCTGTTCCTGCTGTTGTTAAATTCGGAATCGGATTTATTGCTGGAGCTTACTTAGCTGCTGATGAAGATGGCGTAACATTAGGATTCGGAGACGATACTTATGATTACTTCGGAGATTTTGGTCCTTCTGATACTCATAAAGCACAAGCTGCTTCATGGTATACTGGTGGAACTGAAGTTATCTTTGCTGCCGCTGGTGGTGCAGGTTCATCTGTAATGTCTGCTGCTGAAGATGCATCAGAATGGATGATTGGTGTAGATATTGACCAACATTCAAAATCTACAACTGTATTAACAAGCGCAATGAAACAACTTGGAAACGCTGTTCAAGATGCTTTACAACTTTATGTTGATGATGCATTTGTTGGCGGGACTACAAGTGTTAAAGGTGCAGTAAACGACGGTGTTGCTTTACCAATGGCTAATTCTCAATTTGCTGTATTTACACAAGCAGATTACGATGTAATCTATGCAAAATTAGTTGATGGAACTATTGTTGTTCCTGTTGATTATGCTACATTAGAAACTTTCTTAACTGCTTTAGGTGCTGTGAATTATCCTACACAAGATGTAGTAACTCCACCTGCTTCATAAAAAATTAAGTTAAACAAAAAAATTAGAGGGACAATCTATTTTGTCCCTCTTTTTATTGAATTTAAAATGTAATATTATACATTTTAGTAAAATAAATCATTTGTGATTAAGAATAGACTTTATTTTTCGAAAAAAACATGATAAAATCTTATAAGAGGTGAAAATTATGGAATATATAGTTGAGATGTTAAACATTACAAAAGAATTTCCTGGAATTAAAGCAAACGATAATGTAACACTTCAGTTGAAAAAAGGTGAGATTCACGCTCTACTAGGTGAAAATGGAGCTGGAAAGTCAACATTAATGAGTGTGCTATTTGGTCTCTATACACCTGAAAAAGGAATTATCAAAGTACGTGGGGAAGAAGTAAAAATTAGTAATCCTAATGAAGCTAATGCCCATGGAATTGGAATGGTGCATCAGCATTTTAAATTGATACATAATTTTACAGTAGCAGAAAACATTGTATTAGGTTTTGAAGATACAAAATACGGTTTT
The DNA here is from genome assembly GCA_964456195.1 of uncultured Candidatus Izemoplasmatales bacterium. GTDB lineage: Bacteria > Bacillota_I > Bacilli_A > Izemoplasmatales > Izemoplasmataceae > JAFGXW01. Next base: position 4,233 of record CAYVZR010000022.1, read on the forward strand.
CTCAAATTTGATGGTCCAATTAAGAAAATCAAAGCTTTAAGTGAGAAATATAAACTAAAAGTTGATGTTAATTCAATCATCTCTGAGATCAGTGTAGGAATGCAACAACGTGTTGAAATCCTAAAAATGTTATATCGTGATGCCGAAATATTGATTTTTGATGAACCTACAGCAGTATTAACACCTCAAGAAATTGAAGAATTGATGATGATTATGAAAGATTTAACTAAAGAAGGTAAATCAATCATCCTCATAACCCATAAATTGAAAGAGATTAAAGCAGTAGCTGACAGATGTACTGTTTTACGAAAAGGTCGCTATATTGGGACCGTTCCTGTAAAAGGAACAACTGTTGAACAAATGGCAGAAATGATGGTTGGTCGTGAAGTACTTTTTTCTGTGGATAAAACAAAAGCAAAACCAAAAGAAACAGTGCTAAAAGTAACCGATTTATCAGTATTTTCTCATGTACTGAAAAAAAATCAAGTTGAAAATGTTAGTTTTGAAGTAAAAAGAGGTGAAATTCTTTGTGTTGCTGGGATTGAAGGAAACGGACAAACACAGTTAATCGAAGGAATATCTGGTTTATCACCACTTTCAAAAGGTCAAATCATCCTAAATGGAGAAGATATTACAAACAACTCTATTAGACATAGAAATATCAAGGGAATTTCATTAATCCCCGAAGATCGACACAAACACGGATTGGTTCTAGACTATCCGATGGAGTATAATTTAATCTTACAAACCTATTTTACGGATAAATTCCAAAAAATGGGATTCCTTAAGTATGGAGCAATAAGAAAAAATGCTGAACATCTAATTGAAAAGTTTGATATTAGAAGCGGTAAAGGTCCTACTACTAGCGCTAGAAGTATGAGTGGTGGAAATCAGCAAAAAGTAATTGTAGCAAGAGAAATTGACCGTGATTTGGATTTATTAATCGCAGTACAACCAACCCGTGGTTTAGATGTTGGAGCAATTGAATATATCCATAAACAATTAATAGCTCAAAGAGATGCTGGAAAAGCAGTATTACTTATTTCTTTAGAATTAGATGAAGTTATGAATATATCAGACCGTATCTTAGTAATGTACGAAGGTGAAATTGTTGGAGAATTTGATCCTGAAATTGTTACTGAAAACGAACTCGGTCTTTATATGGCCGGATCGAAGAGGAGTGAGTAATTATGGGAAAACTTTCTGAAAACAAGGTCTTTATAGACGTAATTAGTAGTATCGCATCAATCATTGCAGGATTAATGGTTGGGTTTGTAGTTATGTATTTAATAAATCCAAGACAAGCCTTCATAGGAATGGAAATCATCCTAAGAGGTGGAACATATAGTGGTGTTAAAAGTCTAGGGAATATGATTTACTATGCAGTTCCATTAGTATTAACAGGGTTAAGTGTTGCCTTTGCATTTAAAACAGGATTGTTCAATATTGGGGCAGCAGGACAACTTACAATGGGTGCATTTGTTGCAGTATATATTGGAGTTAGATGGACCGGACTTGGTGATATTTCACCTTTCCTTCATTGGGGAGTTGCAGTAATTGGTGCCATTATAGCTGGGGGAATATGGGGATCCATACCCGGCTTGCTCAAAGCATATCGGAACGTAAACGAAGTCGTTTCAGCCATCATGTTAAATTATGTTGCTATGTTTGCAAATAGTATTTTAATAAAGAAATACATTTATGATGCCGGAAGAGCTAGAGCAATGGACATTGCTCTAACAGCTCAAACCCCAACTTGGGGACTCGATAAAATCTTTATTGGTTCCAGTATTAATATTGGGATATTTGTTGCAATATTAGTAGTTATTATCTTACATATCATTTTATACTACACAACATTCGGTTTTGAGCTTAAAGCCGTTGGATTTAATAGAAATGCCAGCAAATATGCTGGTATGAATGAAAAACGTAATATTGTATTATCGATGACAATTTCTGGAGCTATTGCAGGTCTTGCTGGTGCGATGATGTTCTTAGTAATCGGTAAAAATTTAATTGCTGAAAATGTTATAATTTCACAAGGATTTACTGGAATAGCAATCAGTTTACTTGGTTTAAATACACCAATTGGTGTATTACTCGCAGCTATATTCTATGGATCGTTATTACAAGGTGGATTTTATATTCAATTACTTGATTTCAAACCAGAAATCATTGAAATTATCATTGCAGTTATCATTTATTTCAGTGCTTTAAGTTTATTCTTACAAAAATTTGTTGTTAACGCACTTAAAAAGAAGAGCGCTGAGGAAGATAAACCGAAAGATCCAGATATTGTTCCAATGGAACCTGATGATGATCCAAAAGATGCTATTGAAATAATACAAGAAGCAAGAGAAGCAAAAGAAGACCCTAAAATTGACGAAGAGGTTATGGAAAAAGAAGTTGTAGAAGAAGTAAAAATTACGGCACCAGTAAGTGCAGATTTAGCAAAAATGAATGTTGTTAGTTTAAAAGCACTTGCAAAAGAAAAAGGAGTAAAGGGATATTCAAAACTTAAAAAAGCAGAATTAATCGAAGAGATTGTTAAAGAAGGGAGTGATAAATCATGAGTCTACTTGATTTAGCTTATTTCTTAGTACCTTTAATTATCGCTTCAACAGTACCTCTAGCACTTGTTGCGCTTGGTGCTCTATTTAGTGAACGAAGTGGTGTAATAAACATTGCACTTGAAGGAATAATGTTAATGGGTGCCTTTGTTGGTGCTGTTGCAATTCAAAAATTAGAAATTAATGATGATGCAAGATTACTTGACATTTATAAAACTGAATTTGTCTTATTTGCTGATGAGTATTTCAATAATGACTATGAATTGCCCGATTCTACTACATCTGAAGGTAATTATTTATTACCAACGGACGTAATACTAAATGAAGATATTGTATATTCAGAAAACTGGGGTATTGGTTTACAAGATAACCGTATTCCGGGTGCAGGAATATTTGTAACTATCGAATACTTACATCCTGATAGTCCACTTAGAGATCTTGATAACTTGGATCAAGAGTATTATGCTATTGATTTCATTTCTATTGATTTTGTTGATGGTCTAAACACAGTGACTTTAACAGCTGGAGATAAGGCTGATGACATTATTGAAGGATTTGAATTATACAGTGAAGTATCAGGTGGTAACTTTGTAAATTCCGTTATTAGAGTTGATTTTACGGATGATGAAGCAAAGTTCTCAAAAGCGGAATCAGACGCTAAAGAATTACTTATCGACCAATTTATGTTGGATGCTGAAGAAGAATTTGGAAAAGATATAACAGATAAAGAAGCTACAGATATTTATATCTTACGAACATTTAGAGCAATATCTGATGCCGTTTTCGGACGAAGAACACAAAGAATTGCGTTGATAGGATTGTTAGTTGGTGCAGTTGTTGGTGCAGTATTTAGTTTATTACATGCTTTTGCTGCAATTAACATGAAGTCAGATCAAATTATTAGTGCAACAGCACTAAATATGATTGCTCCTGCCTTTGCAATCTTTACTGCAAGAACGTTCTTTGGAACACAAAAAGTAACATTAGGAGATAATTATCGAATATTTAGTGTGCCTATACTTGGAAAAATCCCGATTATTGGTGATTTATTCTTCCAAGGCGCATATTTATCAACTTATCTTGGAATCGCAATCTTTGCGATTGCAATTGTCGTCTTATACAGAACTAAATACGGACTTAGATTACGTAGTTGTGGTGAAAACCCACAAGCCGCAGATAGTTTAGGTGTTAACATCTACCGTATTAGATATTCAGGAGTTGTCATCTCAGGAGCACTAGCTGGAATGGGTGGAGTAATATTCGTATTAAGCTTCGCAAACGACTTTAACGCAACAGTTATAGGGTTTGGGTTCTTAGCTCTTGCCGTGTTAATATTTGGTAACTGGCAACCGAAACGAATCATCTTTGCAGCACTATTCTTTGGAGCAATGCGTGTAATAAGTAGTTCCTACATCATTATTCCAGGTTTAAAGAATTTAAATGTCAGTGGAGATGTTTATAACATGCTTCCTTACTTAGCAACATTAATCGTACTTGCATTTGTATCTAAAAACAGCGCCGCACCACGTGCAGCTGGTGAACCATACGACGCAGGTAAGAGATAAATTACAATAATTTAATAAAAGAGTTGCCAATTTATGGCAACTCTTTTTGTATATTCTAACAAAATTCTTCTAATTGTCTATCTGATATCTTTCCAAGTAAGTAAACCGCCAAAAACATCATTATAGTTACAATTACAAATGTGACGTTAAATCCAAAATATCTTATAATAACTGCTCCAACTAAAGGTAATATTACTATTAAGACGTTTAATGATCCTCTTATTCCCAAGTACTCAACTCTTTCAGTTCTTGGAATAATATCTAATAAGTAAGGTTCAAATCCAATCTTTCTTCCACTAATCATGAATCCTATAATAAAGAATACTATCGCAAATAAATCCGGAGTAGTTGTCCCAAGGAATATTGCTAGTAAAGGGTTCAAACCTCCAAGAGCAATACAAAATCTTACAATTGCTTTTGAATTCAATCTCTTTGCAAGTAGTCCCCAGACGATATTAGAAAATATTGTACCCATCGTTAATACAATTAAATATAATCCAATGTAACTATCATCAATATTGAATGTTTCTTTCGCATACAACATATAAAAAGGTAAAATCATAATACTAAACCCGGCCAAATTCTCAACAATAATAAATAATTTGAAGCTTGAATCTTTTTTAAGAATAGAAGGTATCCTTCTTATGAATTTTCCTAATGATTCTTTGCTTGATGTAATCACAGAAGGTGGTTCAGGCAAAAAGATAAACCCAAGTGATGATATAAAAAGTCCAATTGTTCCAATAATAAGACTAATTGTATAATTTAATGGATATTCAATTCCTATTGAAAATATTCTTGCAATTACAAGTCCTCCTAAAAAAGCAGCACTACTTCCAAAAAATTGTTTTACAGTATATAATCCAACTCTTTTCTCACTGTCTAAAGATTTAGCTATAATATCTGAATAAGATAATCCTGCAAAGCCAGCACTAATACTGAATAAGAAGACAAAAAAGAAGAAACTTAGTATCGTCAACATTGGATAACTTACACTCAAATAAAATGTAAATACAGCCATTCCAAGAAAAGCAATGCTTCTTAGATAGATGCCAATCAAAAGATATTTCTTCTTATATAATTTATTTTTTAAATAATGACTAAAGATAATATTAAATAGTAAAGGAACCCCAAGCATAACGCTATAAAGAGCACCAAAGATTATTTTAGACTCAGTTAAAGTAGTTATCAAAGCAGGGAATACAGTGTTTAAATCAAGCATTGAAACAGTTAAAGCCAAAAAGAATCCATGCCAAATGAAAGCAAAATAGATAAATTTAGGTGATTTTGTAATATTCATAATTATTCTCCTATATTCAAATTCAATCTCATTATATAACAAAACCAATAAAAGGAATGCTTCAGAGCATTTATATTTTCAAATAGTACTTCTATTTATAAAATCTAAAAAAAAGTAGTTTGGGTATTGACAAAAAAGCAGTCTTAATTTATACTTTAAGTGTGCATATGCACATAGGAGTGATTGTTTATGAATACCAGAAAGAAGAGATATGCTAGAAGGCTAGACAATTCGAGAACATTTTATCCACTAGGAACTAATAAAATTGATAATGAGGTAGTAAATATCAATTTAGACGAGTTTGAAGCTCTTAGATTATGTGATTATGAAGGATTATCACAAATTGATGCAGCGGAAGATATGCACGTCTCACGTGCAACAGTTCAAAGATTGTTAATATCATCAAGAAAAAAAGTAGTTGATGTAATTTTACACAATAAAACACTGCAAATAAAAAACGAAATTGCAAATATAAAACTAAAAGGAGAGAGTAAGATGAATATTGAAGAGAAAGTTATTAAGAAAATCGCATTCCCAACAAGTGATAAAGTTACTGTAGATGCACATTTTGGTCATACTAAAGAATTTGTAATCTATACTGTAAAAGTTACTGATGTAACTGAAACGGTATATGTAGGTTCACCTGTTCATAAACCAGGACTTTTACCAAAATTTTTAGCAGAACAAGGTGTAGATGTTATTATTACTGGAGGAATGGGACAAATGGCAGTTGATTTATTCCAAAGAAGTGGAATAGATGTAGTACTTGGCGCAAAAGGACGTATTGATGTTAATCTAAATGAATATTTAGGTGGATTTTTAACATCACAAGGTAGTGTTTGCGATCATACACACGATCAATCGTGTGATAATTAGGAGGGAGAAACATGAAAATAGCAATTAGTTCAAATGGAAATACAGAACAATCTACCGTTTCAGATAGATTTGCAAGAGCAGAATATTTTATTATTTACGATCATGATACATTAAAATTTAACGCAGTTCTAAATCCTGCCAAAAACGAAGGTAGTGGAGCTGGTGGAAAAGCAGTCAAAATATTAGCAGATTTAGGTGTAGATGTTGCTTTAGTCCCAGAACTTGGGCCAAAAGCGCTTGATGCATTAAGAGCTTTCGAAATAAAGAGTTATCAATATCCAAGAGAAAAAAATGTTAGAGAAGTCCTTTATATGTATTTTGAAAAGAAATTACCTGATTTATTAATTTCTACAGTTAAAGGCCATCATTAATGAAAATAGCCATTCTTAGCGGAAAGGGGGGGACAGGAAAGACAACTCTTTCTGTCAACCTCTTTTCTTATCTGGATCAAGTTACTTTGATTGATACTGATGTTGAGGAACCAAATAGTCATCTATTTATAAAAGGACATGATGTAATAGAAGAAAGCGTCTTAAAGAAATACCCTGTTGTAAACGAATTTTTATGTACTAACTGTGGTAAATGTGGCGATTTTTGTAACTTTAATGCCATTATACCTGCCAAAAAGAAAGTTTTAGTATTTCAAGATTTATGTCACGATTGTGGTGGATGTAAGTTAGTTTGTGACCCTGGAGCAATTACCTATGAAGATAAAGAAATGGGTAAAACCTATTTACAAACATTGAGTGAAAAGAAGAAGTTCATCTACGGAAACCTAAATGTAGGTGAAGTTTCAGGAGTAAAAATTATCGAATCATTACATAAAATGACTGAAAATGAAGAATTTTTGCTTGTTGACTGTCCTCCTGGGACTAGTTGCGCTACTGTAGCAGCCATAGAAGGTGCAGATTACTGCATAATTTGCGCTGAGCCAACGCCTTTCGGTATTAGTGATATGAAGATGGTTGTAGAGCTTCTAAGAGCTAAAAACTTAAATTTTGGGGTAGTAGTGAACAAATATAATCTCGGTAATGATGATATTTATGATTACTTAGATAAAGAAAATATTAAATTACTTGAAAAAATAGAATTTAATCGTGATTTTGCAAGTTTACTTGCAAAAGGAGAGATTTTAATTGATCATTCCGATTATTTCAAAGAAAAAATGGCTAATATAGCTAGAACTGTAATGGGTGAAGCAAATGATAAATGAAATAGTAATAATTAGTGGTAAGGGTGGAACAGGAAAAACTAGCTTAACTGCGTCAATTATTCCATATTTTGAAAATTTGGTAATTGCTGATTGTGATGTTGATGCTCCGGATTTAAATATATTAATAAATAGTGAAATAATTAAAGAATATGATTTTGTTGGCTTCCAACTACCAAGAATTGATTATACTTCATGCTCAAAATGTGGATTATGTGCATCATCATGTAACTTTGGTGCAATTTCTGAAGATATTGTAATTAATGAGTCTATGTGTGAAGGTTGTCAGGTGTGTGAATATGTTTGTCCAAACAATGCAATTACTATGCATGATGCTGTTGTAGGTAAAATAATTCATAGAGATACTATTTTTGGCCCAATGATTGATGCTAGGTTAATTCCTGGAGAAGAATCAAGTGGTCGTCTTGTTGCAGAGGTTAGAAGATTAGCTAGGGAAGCAGCAGATAAAGAAAATAAAGATACAATAATTATTGATGGGTCACCGGGAATTGCATGTAATGTAATTAGTGCAATAACAGGAGTATCTAAAGCAATAATAGTTACTGAGCCGACCGTTTCAGGATTACACGATCTAAAAAAAGTAACTAAATTAGTTAAAATGTTTAGTGTAGAAGCAAAAGTTATCATAAATAAGTATGATTTATCGCTTACCAAAGCCAAAGATATTAAAGATTACTTAGATTTTATTGGTATGGAAGTTATTTTAGAAATACCATTTGATAGAGAAATATCTAACAGTATTAATAATATGATTATTCCATCAACAACTGATATACCATTTTTCAAATCAGAAAAATGGAATAATTTTATCCAATATTTACAAAAATAAAAGAAGCAATTTTGCTTCTTTTCTTTTTTGCCACTAACTATATAATATATACATATAATTAATATATATATAATAGAGATAGATTACAGTTTCTTTTTAAGGACTTCTTTTACTCTTTTATTTCGATCATTTAATGCTCTTTCATATTTACCTGTGTTCTTTCCTTCGAAATATATTTTGTCTTTTAACTCATCAGGAAGGTATTGTTGGTAAACAAGGGCCTCTTTAAAGTCATGAGGGTAGATGTATTTCTTTTTATCTTCAAAATTAGCTGCATTAATGATTTGGTTTGGTATTTTAGGTGTTCTTCCAGCATTTACATCTTCCAAAGCTTTATCTATAGCCATTACTGCACTATTAGATTTAGGTGATAATGCTAAATCAATTACTAACATACTTAGTGGAATTCTTGCTTCAGGGAAACCAACTCTTTCGCAAGCCCTTGCGCATGCATCCATTTTTGTAACAACTGTTGGGTTAGCTAAGCCGATATCTTCGTATGCGATTACACTTAATCTTCGTAAAATACTATCAAGATCTTCCATTGCAATAAGTCTAGCTAAATAATGGAGCGCTGCATCAACATCGCTTCCCCTTATAGACTTTTGGAATGCACTAAGGATATTAAAGTAGTTATCTCCATCCTTATCAAGAGATAATGACGGCTTAAATAAGACCTTTTTTGTCATCTCTAAATCTATCTTTGTATTTGGGTATGTCATATTCAATATTTCCAAACCATTTAATGCTGTTCTTATATCACTATTAGAAGAAGTAGCTATATATGAATACACATTATCATCCAAAGAAGATGTTAACTCATCTTTAAAGTCTTTATTTACCTGTTTTAAGCGTTTTATAATGTCTTCTTCACTTATTCCTTCTAGTTTTAAAACATGCGTTCTAGAACGAACTGCAGGATTGACCGAGTGATATGGATTATTGGTTGTAAGACCAATCATGATAATGTTTCCTGATTCCACATGTGGGAGTAAATAGTCTTGAATATCTTTGTTCATTCGATGAATTTCATCAATAATGACTAATGCTCCATAGTTTATGCTAACTTGTACTATTTCCTTTAATTGAGCTTTTTTATCAGTTGAAGCGTTAAATTTAAAACTATTAATTCCGAAATTATTAGCAATTACACTCGCAATTGTTGTTTTTCCAACACCTGGTGGTCCATAAAGGATTAAACTAAACATTTGACCATTATTAATCATACGACTAACTACCCCATTTTTACCTACAATGTGTTTTTGCCCTACTATTTCGTTCAATTTCGTTGGTCTAGCTCGATAAGCTAAAGGTCTTTTTATCTCCAAAATAATCACTCCTATCTTAAAAATTATAACATATTATGTTATTATATATATATATTAACACAAATATAAGTCTTTCTAATTGCATGACATAATGTTTAGTGATAAAATAAACGTTGCGAGGTGATTTTAGTGAATAAAGAATTAATGATTAAAGAGATTAAACGACTAAAGAAAGAGAAAAATGCTGTTATACTTGCTCACTTTTACCAAGATGGTGACATACAAGATATCGCTGATTTTACAGGAGATAGTTTGTATTTAAGCCAAGTAGCTAGTGAAACTGATGCTGATGTAATAGTCTTTGCAGGAGTTCATTTCATGGCAGAAACAGCTAAAATACTCTCTCCAGAGAAAACTGTCTTGCTGCCAGTTAAAGAAGCAGGATGCCCTATGGCAGATATGGTTACAAGTGTCCGCTTAATGAATTATAAGAAGAATAACCCTGAAAGAGTGATTGTTTGTTATGTTAATTCAACAGCTCAAGTAAAGGCTTTAAGTGATATATGTGTCACTAGTAGTAACGCAGAAAAAATTATTATGCATTATAAAGATCAAAAGATGTTATATGTCCCAGATAAAAACCTCGGAACATATTTAAGAGAAAAATATGATCTTGATATGGAAGTTTGGCCAGGTTTTTGTTGTATTCATAACGACTTAACACTTGAACAAGTTAGTACTATGAAGAAAAAACATCCCAATGCACAGTTTATTGTTCATCCAGAAGCAAAACTTGAAATTGTCAAGGTTGCTGACTTCGTTGGAAGCACAAAAGGACTCCTAAACTATGCCATTGAGAGTGATCATGACGAGTTTATCATTGGTACTGAACTTGGAATCATCCATACAATGGAAAAAGCATGTCCAAATAAAAAATTCCATATCCTAACAGAGAATTTAGCCTGCTATGACATGAAATTAACTAGATTAGAAGATGTTTATCTTGCCTTAAAAGAAAATCAATTTGTAATTGAAGTAGAAGAAGAAATAAGATTAAAGGCCTTTGAAGCCTTAAATAAGATGATGAAACTAAGTTAGGTGATTATATGAAACAAATTAAAACAGATGTAGTTATTGTCGGTGCGGGACTTGCTGGAATATATACTGCATTAAATATCGATTCTTCAAAAAGAATCGATATTGTCGTAAAAGACTCTCTTTTAATAGCAAATAGCAATCTAGCTCAAGGCGGAATAGCCGCAGAGTTGGAGTATATCCAAGAAAATATTGATAGTCATATTGAAGACACCATGAAAGCAGGAAGTTATTTAAATAATCTTGATGCAGTTACAGTGTTAGTATCTGAAGCTGGTCAAAATGTTAAAAAACTTATGTCTTTTAATGTCGATTTTGACCGAGATAAAAACGGAGATATCCTCTTAACTAAAGAGGGAGGACACAGTTCAAGAAGAATATTACATAGTGGTGGAGATGCAACAGGTAGAGATATCATGAATGCTTTAAAAATTGAATGTTTTAAAAAAGAAAACATTCACATTCATGAAAATATCATGGCTTTAGAGTTAATTCATCAAGAAAATAAATGTTTAGGAGTAAATTGTTTAGATAAATCTAACAAAACTATCCATTTTATTGCTAAAAATACTATTTTAGCAACTGGTGGAATAGGAAACATATACGGAAGTACAACAAATTCCGATATTGCTACATCAGACGGCATAGGAATGGCTTTAAGAGCTCATGTTGCTACTGAAAGTCTTGAATTTATTCAATTTCATCCGACTGCTTTTCATAATGAATTCACAAAAAGTCGAATTAAATTCCTTATTTCCGAAGCTGTAAGAGGCGAAGGTGCCTATTTAGTCAACTCCGAAGGTGAAAGATTCATGAAAAAGTATAGTCCTTTGCTTGAATTAGCCCCACGAGACAAAGTATCACAAGCAATATACCGTGAAATGTACGATACTTGGACAGATCATGTTTATCTTGATACAAGACATTTAGACAAAGAATTTCTTGAGAATCGCTTTCCAACAATAACTAGTCATTTATTGAAAGAAAATATATCAATTGGAATTGATTTAATTCCTGTTTCTCCTGTGCAACACTTCAATGTTGGCGGGATAAAAGTTGATTTATTCGGTTCAACAAGTATGGAAAACCTATATGCTAATGGTGAATGTGCATCTACAGGCGTTCACGGGGCTAACAGACTAGCTTCTAACTCATTACTTGAGTGCATTGTCTTTGGTCAGAGAATAGCAGATAAAATAAATTCAACATCGCCACAAATAGCTGAATTTAAGGATAATATTAAACAATTTAGTCATCATAAGTACAATTATAAGCCCATAAAACGTAAATTGGGTATGATTATGGATGAATATGTAGGTATAGTAAGGACTAAAGATGGTCTAATATTTGCTAAAAACCAAGTTGAAGATATTGAAAAAACCCTAAATAATTATCCAAACAACTCTAAACACTACTATGAAGCACTAAATATGGTACAAACAGCTACTGTAATCATTAAATCTGCATTAAATAGAAAGGAAAGTATTGGTTGTCACTATCGAGTAAACTAATATGAAAGCAAATTATCATACACATCACTATTTATGTGGACATGCCATGGGAAATACAGAAGATTATGTTAAAGAAGCAATTAAAATAGGCCTTAAAGAGCTTGGCATGAGTGATCATGCACCAAATGTTAAAGTACACGATTATGGCGTTAGAATGAATCCTAGTGAATTACCAATATACTTAAAAGAAATTGAGAATGCTCAAAAAAAATATAAAGGACAAATAAAGATCCTTAAAGGGCTAGAAGTCGAATATTTCTATGATCATGAAGACTATTATGACTTCCTAAAAGAAAATGTTGACTACTTGATTCACGGACAGCACTATATATCAATGTCAAACAACATGGATAGTCTAATAAGTTGTTTTAGTTTAACAACTATTAATCAAATTAATAAATATGCATCATATATGGAAGATGCAATGAAGTCTGGACACTTCAATATTTTCGCTCACCCTGATTTATATCTGAATAGTTATGCAACATTTGATAAATATGCAGAGGATGTAGCAAGACGAATATGCAAAATGGCAAAAAAACATAATATCATCCTCGAGTATAATGCAAATGGATATAGAAGAGGTGGTAAAAATACAGAAAATGGATTTATGCCTAATTACCCTAGAAGAGAGTTCTGGGAAATTGTAAAAGAATGTGGATGTAGAACAATTTTGGGAAGCGACGCACACCAACCAGAATTACTATATAACGATACAGTTAAAGAAGCAGAAGAAGACTACCTAAAAATGGGGTTGAATACTGTTGAATTTTTAGACCTAAAAAACCAGTAAAAAAGGATGCAGACAGCATCCCTTTTTTTATGCGAAATTTGCCCCCTAATCGAATTAACACATATAGGGTAATATTGATACTCATCTGAAATAAAGACACAATACAAGTGAAAATTTAGTAATGAATTACGCCATTATATAAATCAAAGAAGGAGAGCTGCTAAATATGTTCATTGATAATAAATGAATATGTTAACCGGGGTTTATATAGTGGAAAGAGGTATCGAAAAACAATAAAGAGAGGCTTTTAAATGCTTTAGAGAGTAGATAAAGCCTTTTTCCTTCATTTTAGTTTACTTCCTATAATATATATTATGTTAACCAATACATATTACTTTATATAAAGGGAATGTGTTAGCTGTGTGGACAATGTGGAAAACTTATTTGCACTTCTATCGTTTGATTTTTGCCTCTCTTCTAAAATCAAATTAAATCGTGACTGCAAGAAACTTTTTAAAAATCAGTATTATCGTGATTTTCAAAATTTTCAAATTATGAAATGTTTATTCTTTGAAAAACCTTCTTATTAATTAATCTAATAACTCAATAATCGTTTTACAATATGTTAACAAGTTTCAATAAATTTTAGACTCATAATTTTGATTGAAAATACCATGTGTTAATTACTATGCTTTTCACTTTGATTTTCGTTTTTTTATTAGACAATTATTATACTATTTTTAATATCTAATTATTGTGCATTTTCTTCTTCTATCCTTCTTTCGTTTTTTTTGATCATTTACCGTGTATTTAAAATTTGCTCAATTTTAATACTTTTTCAAAAAAAAGGAAAATTTCTAAATTCCCTTTTTTATACTTTGTGTTTTTTATTATAAACGTAAAACGGTAAATACCAAATCGACATGAGTAATGATACAGCAATGTAAATACCGATTAGATATAGCGCTTGCCCATTTCCTTCAAATATTTCGAATGGTGTTTCGTCACTTTCTACTAAATAGAAGAAATTTGTATTAAGTATTGAATTTACCGCTAACAAAGTTACTGCGGTTATAAACATGACTATATAACTTTTCTTAAATGATTTAAAAGTTGGTACAAATTCTAGTACAAATAACATATATATATACATAAAGAAGAAAAACATATGTCCAAACATGTATTGATAGAATCTAAATCTGTCAACACTATATGGTGTGTCTGGAAACATGACCGATGCGACTGCTCCAAATGACCAGAATATTCCGATTTCAAATATATTGAACTTTTTTGTGTACATTGCAATGATTGCTAAGTACAAAGTTAACCCACATACTCCAATAGGCAATCCATCTTCCCAAGTCCATATTCCATTACCTATTTTCCAAGCATATAAGGAGAACTCAAATAGTAATGCAAATGACGCCATTGTGTATCTTACTCTCTTTTCATGTTTGTAGTTTCTTAACTTGTCTCTATAAATATATATTAATACAGATCCCAGTATTATCAGTAATATTAAAGAAATATGTAATAAGCCAAATTCAGCTAACTCTAATCCAGTTACATCTGAGAAAAAGTCTTTCATTTTGTATCCTCCTATATCATTACTCTATCTATAGTATATCTTATTATAATGGTATTTCCATCTCCTTTTAGTTCGTAATACGAAGCATTACTTTGAATTTAACTTTTCTGTATATAATAATTTTATCATATGTTATTATAT
>CAYVZR010000023.1:0-18653 GCA_964456195.1 uncultured Candidatus Izemoplasmatales bacterium
TATTTCTTAATTCTTCTCTTTCAGTATCTAATTGTGTTTTTACTTTTTTTAGAAACGATTCCATATCTTCTGAAGTAATTGGTTTCATCAGATAACTAAGAACGTTCAAATCAATTGCTTGCTTTGCATAATCAAACTGATCATAACCAGAAATGAAAGCTACTCTAGTCATGGGATAATCTCTTTTAATGATTTTTGCAAGTTCAATCCCATCAATAAATGGCATTTTAATATCTGTTAATACAATATCGGGACATAATTTTTCTATTAATTCAAGAGCGTCATATCCATTCCCGGCTTTCCCAACAACCTGAAATCCACTTTCATCATGAATTCTAGATGAAATTCTGCCTCTTACATCATCCTCGTCATCTACAAGAAGTAGTTTATACAATTCGGCCATATAATCACGTCTCCAATCGGTATAAGTATATCACTCCATGAAAAATAACACAATATCTTGTCTATCTTTTTAATTGTATACAAAAAATACCATAAAGCCATAAGGCATCACGATATTTTTTGTATAGGATTTGATAAAATATATTATTATTAGATTAATTATCCAAGGATATACTGATTTAAAATTGCTTCTAATAATTCTTGTTTACCTGATTCATTTTTATCAAGTTCTTTTTTATTTAATATATAATCTTCAAGTTCTTTGAATCCAACTGTACTTGAAACTATTTGTTTTCCAATTCCATCATTGTAAGAACTATATCTGTCTTTCAAGTTGTTTTCAAATACACCATCTTCTATTAATTTACTAGCCACTCTAAGTCCAGCAGCATATGCATCCATTCCAGCAATATGAGCAATTAGTAAATCGTTTTTATCAAATGAAGCTCTTCTTACTTTAGCATCAAAGTTTAATCCACCAGATTTTAGACCACCAGATCTTAGTATTTCATACATAGTAAGTGCAGTATCATAAACGTTTGTTGGGAATTGATCTGTGTCCCATCCAAGTAATAAATCTCCTTGATTTGCATCTACACTACCTAGCATATCATTATCTGCAGCTAATCTAATTTCATGGTTCATTGTATGCATTGCAAGTGTTGCATGATTTGTTTCGATATTAAGTTTGAAATCTTTATCTAAACCATATTTTCTTAAGAAAGAAATTACAGTAGCACTATCATAATCATATTGATGTTTCATAGGTTCTTTTGGTTTTGGTTCAATATAAAATTGTCCTTTGAATCCAATTTCTTTTGCATAGTCTACAGCCATCTTCAAGAATCTTGCAAAGTTATCTTGTTCTAAAGCCATATCTGTATTCAATAGAGTTTCATATCCTTCTCTTCCACCCCAGAATGTATATCCTGCACCATTTAGTCTTTTAGTAATTTCCATTGCTTTTTTAACTTGAGCTGCCCCAAATGCAAAGATATCTGCGTTCGGACTAGTACTTGCTCCATTCACAAATCTTTTGTTCCCAAACAGATTTGCAGTTCCCCAAAGTAGTTTGATACCTGTACGTTTCATTTCAGATTCAATCAAGTCTACTATTACATCTAAGTTTTGATTACTTTCACTTAGAGTTTCTCCTTCAGGTGCAATATCTCTGTCATGGAATGCAAAGTATTCTAACCCTAATTTTTCCATAAATTCAAAAGCAACTTTAACTCTAATTTTAGCTTTTTCCATAGGATTTTGTTCGTCATCCCAAGGTCTTTCCATTGTTCCAGCACCAAATGGATCTGTACCTGTTCCAGTCATTGTATGCCAATAAGCCATTGAAAATTTAAGATGATCTTTCATTTTCTTCCCAAGAATCTCTTCTTCAGGATTGTAATACTTGAAGGCAAAAGGATTTAAACTTTTTGAACCTTCGTATTTTACTTTGTCTATCTCACTATAATATTTCATTTTTGTTCTCCTTTATTTAAATTATGATTAGACGATTGCTAATCAACTTTTTTTATTATATAATTTTTATGAACTTGAAAGGGTGATACTATGAAAACTGCAAACTCACAACTAGTTAAATTAACCAATACAAATCTAGTAATTGAGAAATTGGTTGAATTAAAAGAAACATCTAGAATTGAGTTATCAAGAATCACAACTCTAAATAAAGCCACTGTCTCTTCTATTATACAAGTGTTAATTGATAGAAGTATAGTAATTGAACTAGATAAGAAAATTAAAACTAGTGGTCGTAGTGCTAATGCAATAGCCCTAAATAAAAGAGCAGGAAGAATTCTTAGCTTGGACCTACAAACCAATTTAATTTATGGAGTTGTATCAAATCTATTTGGCGAAATTCTATTCGAAGTAAATAAGCCGATAGAAAATCCTGAGTTTAGTTTTTATTTAACATCTTTACTTGAAACAATAGATGAACTTAGATCAAATACTTATGATTCAATTTATGGTGTAATTGGTATAGGTATTGGAGTTTACGGTATATTGTCAAATTCTAAAAAGATTGTTTATGCACCGTTCTCATCTTGGAAAGATATTGAATTAAAGAAAATAATTGAAGATTATACTGGTATTAAAACATATGTTGAGAATGAAGCAAATATTTCTGCACTTGGAGAAAATATTGTCCATGCTAACCAGAAAAATCTAGTTTCTCTAAATATAGGTATCGGTGTAGGAATAGGTATCATAATTGATAACAAATTATACACTGGAGAAAATGGATTTGCAGGTGAAATAGGTCATACTATTCTCATTCCAAATGGTAAAGAATGTGTTTGTGGGAATCATGGTTGTCTTGAAAAATATATTTCTGATACTGCTATTATTGAAAAATATCAAGAACTAACTAGTGAAAAAGTTACAATAACTGAATTTATCAGCCGATTAAAATCAAAAGACAAACATGCAATTGAAGTGTATCAAGAATTCATTGAATACTTGAGCCTTACAATAAACAACATATCTCAATTACTTAATCCTCAAACAATAGTAATTAATAGTTTAATTGTTGAAAATAAGCCTGAAAGCATATCACAAATTAAAAATAAATTAAGATCAAAAATTATGAGATTAGAAGTATTAACAACCTCTAGTTTTAAGGCTAAAACCAATGTTTTAGGATTAACTCATGTGCTTATTCAAGAGTTCCTTGAAATAGAAAACTATAAATTAAAATCTTAAATAGTTACCTCTTTCAAACATAGTTTAACACTTAAATTATCTTTTGTAAAGAGCTTTTTCCCCTTATTAATACTTAGTAATTTTATAATGTAAATAGCCTTCACTGTTGAAAGTGAAGGCTATTTTTTTTATTCAAATGGATATTTAAGTTCGATTACTTTTCTAATTTTATCAAGAATTATCATGCTTTTTCTTGTTTGATCGTGTGTCATTATTTCATTTTCAAGCAATCCTTTTTCTATTGATTCTACAAAACCATTTATCTCATGAGGGAATCCCTCTCCAATATATGGGAAATCAAATTCTTTATCATCAATAAATACTTTCTGACTTCTCCAAAAGTTTTCAATAACCATTTTACCATTTTCAAATTCAATTACCCCTGGAGTATTTCTATCTTCTAGAAAGCTAGATACTAGTCTTGCTGTTGAATCATCTTCAAAAGTCACATCAACAACACACTCAGTATCAATCCCTGTTTTATATTTTTTTGCATTAGCTTCAATAGATTTAATTGGTTGATTTGTAATATTCAGAGTGAATGCTACAGGATAAACTCCCATATCTAGTAAACTTCCACCTGCTAAATTTGCATTTAATAGTCTACCACCATCATCACCACGGTTCATTACCTCTAATCCAAATTCTAGATATGCATGTTTTAACTTACCTAGTTTCTTTGATTGGACTACTTCTCTTACCTTTTTTGTTGCCGGTAAAAATCTTGTCCACATTGCTTCCATTAACAGTACATTGTTTTCTTTTGCAGATGCAACCATCTTTTCAAATTGTGGGACACTCACAGCAATCGGTTTTTCACAAAGAACATGTTTCTTATGATTCATGAACAAAATTGACTGTTCCATATGGAAACTGTGTGGAGTTGCAATATATACAGCATCAATTAAATCACTCTTAGCCATTTCTTCATAGCTACCAAATGCATATTCTATATCATGTGCATCCTTAAATTCATGTGCTCTTTCTATATTTCTTGATGCAACTGCAGTTGCAATTGCGCCTTCAGAAAGCTTAATATCCCTAGCGAACTTTTGGGCTATTCCTCCAGCTCCTACTATTCCAAATCTAATCATAAAAATCACCTATATCCTATCTTCTATATTTATACTTCAAAATCTACCCAAGCTCTTAATTTAGCACTTTCGTATATCTTCTCATTAATAACCATTTGTCTATATCCATCTTGGAAAGATGCATACGATGGGTTATTTACACTACCATATACTTGTTTGAACACTTGTTTGAAGGCATCAGGATAACCTTCTAGGTGTCCTGATGGATAGTCAAATAATCCAGACAACTTATGCATCATTAAATTATCTTTTTTAACTATCTCATTTGGTTTTTTACGATTACCTATGATTACTTCCTCATGATTTTCTAAATTCCATTCTGCAGATGCTTTTGTTCCTGAAATCAGTATATCAATTTTATTCTTTTTACCTGCAACCATTTGAGAAAACAAGGCAGTACCTATTGCTCCATTACTCATTTTAAACATCAAAGTAACTATATCCTCTGTATCAATTTTAAACTCTTCATATTCTTCTGCTTCAACTATGGAAAAAGATTCTACATCTCCTACAGCTTTTCTCCTAATTGGATGAACAGTTTTAAACTCTGCTAGGACTGAAACTACTTTTGAGCTAGTCATGTATTCTATTAAATCAATCCAATGAGATCCAATATCTGCTACAGTTCTTGTGCTTCCTGATTCCTTACTATTTAAACGCCATGAATAATCAGTGTCATATAATAACCAATCTTGAACATACATACCATTTATTGAGAATACTTCGCCAATTTCTCCATTACTTATAATATCTTTTATATAAGCACAAGCAGGATAAAGTCTATTATGGAAATTAACTGCACATACTAGATTCTTTGAAGAAGCTAATTCTACTAGTTTTTTTGCCTCATCAACATTAAATGTCATTGGTTTTTCTAAGACGACATTTACATTATTTAACAAAGCATATTGTGCAATTTCAAAATGTGTAATATTTGGAGTACAAATATGAATAAAATCAAGTTTTTGCTCATCTATCATCTTTTTATAGTCATTGTATCCAAATTCTACAAATAAATTGTCAGCTTTCTTCTGTGCATCATCTCTTTCACAAATTGCAACAACGTCAATATTTCCTAATCTTCTTAGTGCTTCAATATGGATTATACCTACAAAACCAGTTCCTACAACCCCTGTTCTAATTTTTTTCATAAAATCTCCTTTGCTTTTCAATATTTTATATAAATATGCTACTATTCAAACATAGTTTAGCACTCGAATTAAGATTTGTAAAGCCAATAGTAATATTAAGAAGTGATTATGTTCTTACAATTTTTGCTTGAATTCTATTAAAAAAACAGAGTATTTTTGTAGTGCAAATAAACTTTCTGAAAATATAGTTTGCATATTAACTAAATTGGTATTATAATAAAATTGTAACCATTACAATTATTGTCGATTACGATAATATAAAAAAAGGATGATGTTTATGATTGAAACATTTAAAGAAATCTTTACTGAAAAAAAGATTAGTCCGTCATACACGAGAACAAGAATTTATGCGTATTTAGAAAAGAACAAAAACCATCCTACTGCTGATAAGATTTATCAAGCACTAATAGGTGAATTACCAACGTTATCAAAAACTACGGTTTACAATGTCCTAAAGTTATTTATTGAAAAAGGACTTGTGAAACCAGTGAACATGAGTGCAGTGGAAGTGAGATATGAGATCTACAAAACACCTCATTCGCATTTTAAGTGCACAAAATGTGGAATTCTATATGATATTCCACACATTGAAACTAACTATAAATCAAAGATACTAGAAGGTTTTACAGTAATGGACGAAGAAGTAAATCTAACAGGAATCTGCCCAAATTGTAAAGCAAATTAAATAATGAAAAGGAGAAAAAATGGAAGAAGTAAAAGAAATTTTTAGAATGCCTCTAATTGGAGACGACGCACCAAGTTTTACAGCAACGACTACTCAGGGAGTTATCAATTTCCCAGAAGACTATAAAGGAAAATGGGTTATCTTATTTTCACACCCAGCTGACTTTACACCAGTTTGTACATCAGAATTTATGACATTCGCAAGAATGCAACCTGAATTCAAAGAATTAAACACAGAATTAATTGGGCTTAGTATTGATAGTTTATATGCTCATATCGCATGGTTAAGAACAATAAAAGAAAATATCAAATGGAACGGTATGGAAAACATGGAAGTTACATTCCCGTTAATAGAAGACATTAGTATGAATGTTGCAAACAAATTTGGAATGGTTCAACCAAAACAATCAAATACACAAGCAGTACGTGCAGTATTTATAATGGATCCAGATGCAATAATTAGAACAATTTTATATTACCCACTTTCTACAGGCAGAAATTTTGATGAGATTAAACGTATCATTCAAGCTCTTCAAAAAGCAGACAACGAAGGTGTAGCTACTCCTGCAGACTGGAGACCAGGTGACGATGTAGTAGTACCACCTGCCGGTTCTTGTGGAACTGCAAAAGAAAGAATGGAATCAAAAGATGATGAAATTTATTGTCTTGATTGGTTCATGTGTTTAAGAAAAGATAATAAGTAATAATGAATAATAAAAGAACAAATTCCAATGGAGTTTGTTCTTTTATTAAATATAAAATTCTAAACTGTAATATCTTTTTTAAGATATAGTCTCCAAGTTGCAAGTAAAGCAACAGATGTTATCAAGACTCTGAGCAATAGGCACAATGGTATTTAAGTAGGATAGTAAGTAAAACAAATAATATGTTGATAAAGACAAATATACTTTATATAATACTTTTGATACGTCTTAACGAAAGTAGATTTTTAAAAGGAGATAAAATGGCAACTTTACTTTTATTAACTATTATTTACATTGCATTTATATCTTTAGGTATCCCAGATACTATATTAGGTGTTGCTTGGCCAGAGATGAGACTAGATTTTGGAGTTCCACTTGATGTTGCTGGTTTGATTATTATTACATCGACTTTCTCTACAATATTATCTTCACTTGCATCAGGATTTTTAATAAAAAAAATAGGGACAGCTAAAATCACCCTTTTTAGCGTTGGATTAACAGCTGTAGCTTTAATAGGCATATCGTTTGTTCCATCCTTTTACTGGATTATCCTATTTGCAATACCTTTAGGTTTTGGCGCAGGTAGTATTGATACTGCACTAAATAATTATGTAGCATTACATTACAAGACACATCATATGAACTGGCTCCATGCCTTTTGGGGAATCGGAGCAACTATGGGCCCAATCATAATGTCTGCATTCTTTGCACTTAATTATTCATGGCGAAATGGATATATGACCATTGGTTTTATTCAGTTAGGAATATTCTTAATTCTACTAATCTCTTTGCCTTTATGGAAAAAACAAGAAAAAGTATCAGCTACAAACACAGAACTCAATAATGAAAATTTAACATATAAAGAAGTAATTCGAACTAATGGTGTTAAACTTTCAATGCTTTTATTTGTCATTTATTGTGCTGCAGAATTTAGCATTGGAAGTTGGGGAGCATCATATTTAGTAGATACTAAAAATATGCTAACAGCGACAGCTGGAATATTATTAGGTATATATTATGCCGGAATAACAATTGGACGAATTGTATCAGGATTTATATCATTTAAGTTCAACAACAATCAGTTGGTCTTAGTTGGAATAATTTTGTTTGTTTTTTCATCAGCTTTGCTTCTAATAAGCTTACCTATAGAAATTATATATGTGATATTTTTCTTACAAGGTATTGGACTTTCACCAATATTCCCAAGTTTAACACATGAAACACCTAGAAGATTTGGAACAGACAAATCACAACATGTAATAGGGCTTCAAATAGCAAGTGCAAACATTGGAGCATCAATATTCCCGGCCTTATTTGGAGTTTTAGCTAGACATAGTTCATTACATATTTACCCATATTACATTTTAGCAATTGGTATCATAATGTTTGTAATAAACAAATCGCTAGTAAAGAAAACAAAAACGGTATAAATTTATACCGTTTTTTTGAATCAATTTATATAGTTTTATAATGATGCTTCAATTATTTCTCTAACTTTGATAGATAAGTCGAGTGATGTCATATTTTTAAATTCATCAAAAGGAATTGCCTCATGAATCACAACAGTAATTCTTTTTGGAAATGGCCATTTTACTTTTTTAAAGTTTTCAGGTTTAACAATCGTAATTGGAACAAGTGGTGCTTTACTTTTTAAAGCAACTTTAAATGACCCTGATTTAAATTCATTCATTACCCCTATTTTTTTTGATCTTGTACCCTCAGGGAAAACAACCATTGTTAAGCCCTTTTTAACATTCCTTATAACATTAATAATTGATTCAGCACCCTTTCTAGGATTATCCCTATCAATCATAACACTCCCAAGTTTTGGTATCCATTTACCTACTGCGAATAAATTTCCTATTGCGTCTCTTGTTAAAAAGGCAACTGGATATTTATATAATTTATACATTAAGACAGGAACATCCATCATAGATGTGTGATTTGAGTATATTGAAAATCCCGGATCTTCAGGGAGATTTTCTTTTCCTATGACTTTTATTCTCATATTTGTTGCGTATACTGGAACAGTCATGATTTGCTTAGCTATTAGGTGTTTTAATTTCGAATTTTGTGGTTTTCTTTTAGCTACTAAGAAATAGAAAACATCAATATATAAAAAGAACACAATAAGCATAACTACAGTACCCATGAGAATACTCAATATAATCATAAGAGGGTTATTAATAACACCATCTACTTGATAATCAAAAAGGTAAACTCCAAAAATTGATACAGCTATGTTGATAACTAATAATAATATTGCAAACATGTTTCATCCACTCCTTTGTATTATACAATTGTACATTAAAATTATAAGAAAACAAAATGTTATAATTGCAATTATTCGCGATATGAAGCTCTATATATTTCTTATTTATTTCTCCAATTTCTTATAATAAGCTATGGTATCAGTGTAGCCCATTTCATAAATGCGTTTGGAATGTTTTTCTCCAAAGTCCAGAATTTTACCTAAGCTCTTACTTGGTTTAAGAATATGGAATTTTACATTAGGATATTTTTTCTTAATATTAACCTGTTGTTTTAAAAATGATATCACAACAACATATATTTCAGTACACCCAGTTTCTATCAAAGGTAGTACTGGCATATTATCGAATAACCCACCATCATAATATTTTTTATTATCTTTTACTACCGCAGGAAACACGACAGGTATTGAACAAGAAGCTTTAACAACTTCTAGGCAAGTTTCTTGATCAAGATTTTGCAGTGGAAGATAATGAACTTTACTGTCTTTTTTAATATAGTGTTTATATGTAGAACTAAATAATTGCAATATCCCTTTACTTTCCTCTCCACTTTCAGAGATAGTAATATATACTTCTTTATCTTTCAACGTTTCATAATCGATATGCTGCATCATTACTCTTTCAAAAGTATCCATTGTATATATTCCATTTTCGAAAGTTTTCAGTTTTTCAGTTTTAATTCTCTTTAGTAAAGGTTTTGGTACACAAAGTGCATCTTTTGGCATATTAAACCAAATGTCTCTAGTTTGAGCAATTGATGTCGAAGCTAAAACAGATACATTTGCCGCTCCAATTGATGTACCTGAATATGCATCAATATCTTTATACTTTCCTAAATCCTCAAGTGCTTGAACTACACCTATTTGGTAAGCACCTTTTGCGCCTCCACCTGTAAGGCATAAACCTATTTTTTTAGCCATAATTATTCTCCTTAATCTTCGTTTTAACATTTATTCTTCTAGTTATAATCTATCACAAAATAAAAAAATTGTAGAAAAATTTAATAACCCTTTTTACAATTATTTGTGATACGCCTCGTTGTATCGCTTTTAATTGCAACTTATTCTGTTATTTATATTATAAATTGCTGTTTGTGTAGAAATCATAACCAAGTTTGCAAAGCAACTGCTCACTTTCGTTTTTTTCTAGTATATGAATCATTTTTTCATTTGGAGTGAACCAAGTTTTGTAATTATCATCTGTAACAAAATTATTATTAATGATTGTTGTGATTTGTGGCTGTTCATGTGAATCTGTATAAACTCCATGTTCTTCCATGTAGGATAAAACGTAATCTCTTAACCATACAATTCTTGAAATCATTTTTCTATTCTTAGTCTTTCCAAAAGTTATTTTATCAAAGTTATCTAAATATGCTTTTATCATAAACCCACCATATGCTTCAGATTTCATTGTCACATACATAGTTTCTTTAATAATCTTTGTTAAATTCTTTTTATCGTTCTTCTTGATACCATATATTAAAACACAAAAACGAGACATATCATGCATTAGAATAAGAAGTTTTTTTCGATTTACTACTTCGTAATTTGCATGCCATGCATAAATATCGTTATCAGTATTCTTATTAGTTGGTTCTATCCCGAAAAAGTCTAGAACTTTTTTTGTAGATTGTATATGCATATTGAGTCTCCCCTCATTTTTTATTTTTTATGGTCTTAAACATCCAATTGGTATTACTAAAACTCCATCTTCTCTCTTATAAGCATACTTTGTGCCTGTTATTACAGCTAAGAAAGTAGGTTTGTTTTTCTTTACCAACTTTTCCAGTTTAATCAAATTTCGTGCTGCATCGTCTACATGTTGTAACCCTAGTTTCACTTCAATAGCTCCCCATCTACCATCATCAAGTTGAATGACTGCATCAGCTTCTAGTCCGCTGCTATCTCTGTAATGAGATACATTTCCATCTATATATTGAGAATAAATGCGTAAATCTCTAATTACTAATGATTCAAATAAAAACCCTAATGTATTTAAATCTCCTAATAAATTTTTCCTATTTGCATTTAATAAGCTAGCACCAATTGCTGGATCTACAAAATGTCTTTTATTTTTCAACCTTATTACTGATTTACTTCTCAATTTTGTACTCCATGCTGGTAAATCTTCTATGATGTACAATTTTTTCAATACATTGATATAGTTTCTCAAAGTATCAATATCCATCGAAATATCATTTTCTTTTAAATCTGCTAAAATAGTTGTATATGCAGCAGATGTTGAAATATGTCTAGATAATGACTTTAAGATTGCTTTTGTTTTTATCTCATCTCGCTGAACACCATCTATTTCTCTAATGTCTGATTTACACACTATATCAACATATCCTTTTATTTGTCTAATTGCAATATTCAAAGACTTGTTTATTGTATTAGGCCATCCACCTCGGATAATCAAATCAATATACTCTTCTAATCCCAGTTTGGATTGCGATGATATATTATGTTCTCCATCAAAAAGGTTAGATAAGCTTATCGCTCCATTTGAATGTGATGTTTCATACAAAGACATCGTTCTCATATTTAGTCTAGAAATTCTTCCAGCTCCTGAATGAGAAATCTTACTTTCGTCTACAATGGTAGAACCTGTTAAGATATACAATCCCTCCTCACCTTTTTGATCTATATCAAATCTTATAGCATCCCACAGTTCAGGGGCACTTTGCCACTCGTCAATTAATCTAGGCTTATCGCCTTTTAGTAATTCATTTACATTCAATTTTGCTAACTCAATTAAGTTATCTTTTAGATTTGGATCATGCATAAATAACGTACTTTTCGCAATTTGAAAAGCAGTTGTTGTTTTCCCACACCATTTAGGTCCAGTAATAAGTACTGCTCCAAATGCTTCTAGTTCTTCCTTTAACACATCATCAATAGTTCTTTTTAAGTATTCTTTCATCTTTATCACCTAACTACATTATATATCACAATAAACAATAAAGCAACTCAGTTCAATGTTTTATTGAAAACTTATTCCATCTTTTATTGACTATTCATTCCGTGTTTTGTTGACTATTAATTTCGTGTTTTATGCCTATATGCATTCTTTCAATTGGGAATGGATTATAATAGGTAGATCAATAATAAACCTAGAGACAGAAATATATTAAAGCCTTCAAAGTGTCTAAAAAAAATAAATGTTATAAAAAACATCAATACTCATGCAGAGTATTGATGTTTAACTATAAAATATTTATTCTTAATCTTTATAATGAATCAATTGGAAAACTAATGGATTTCTTTGATAAATTATTTCATCTCTATCTGTTGGAGTATATAAAGTTCTAATACTATAATCATAAATGTTATCTACTTGATAATAAACTTCCGGTATAAAATATACAGAACTCACTAGAACTACTGGAGGGTCATGTATAAACTCAACCTCCATCACGGCCATTTTGTTAACAACCTTTAACCCATAATCTGTGTTATAGATAACACTATAATTATTACCATGTTCTATGTAATCTTTTCCCGCGTATTTAAAAGTGCTTCTCGTTATTGTTGTTTTCAATTCATTTGTATACGACTTCGTACATTCATCAAAAATAAAACCATAATCTTTAAACCTCGTATAACTAGTCGTACTTAACATCTTGATGTCATATCGCGAGTCTGTAATAGGATAAGTGATATCGATCCTATTCTCAGATATTTTAAATGTATGATCTAAATTAAACTCAATTAGTCCAGCGTCATCAAGTAAATCATAGTTACTTTTAGTTACATCTAAGTCTTCTCTTTTTACTCTACACTCATCAGTATCACAAACAAAGTCTAGAATTTGTAGAACCTTGCTTTCAATTGGTTCCCCAATGAAATTTGAATTGTCATAAGTATTACTACTAATCAATACTTGATACAATTCTTGTACTATTCGATCATTGTTTTCAGATATAGTTTTTTCAGATATGTATTCAGTATATTCATAAACAAATACAATGTCTGAATAGTGTTCAACAGTTTCCACATTATCAAAATCTACAAATGCATCTTCAAATATACCTCTAGTTTGCATTGATCTAAATCCAGAAACTTCACCATCTACAAGAGTAAGCTCGTTCACAATATTAGTAGTAATTGAGTTGTAAACTTCTAGTTCTTCTTCATCGTTATAAACTAGAATGTTTGTACTCTTTCTCATATTTGACTCTAGCACGTTACCTTCATTATCATATGTAATATCTATAGAAGTTCTAACTCTAGCCTTGTAATCATAATTGCCTTCACCAACTATTTCTAGTTTATTACTTTGTACATACCCTTCAACATCCTCGTATACCTCAAAAGATAAAAATGTATCAGTCTGGCTTGTGATTTCTAAGTCAGGGCAATTGTTAGGTAATTGTGAATAATAAATTGCATTACTATAATCATCATAATATGCACAAGACTGAAATTCTGATGTTTGATATGTTTCAATAAACTTTAATTGTAGATTGCTAAATCCAAATAGTACCAAAACCAATACAGTTATGGTGTACCCTCTTAAAATTGATTGCTTTTTAATTCTCTTAACTAATCTATTAAATCCTAGTTGTAACAAGAAGTATAACAACATTGCTACAAACAAAAACAGGCTTATATGCTGAAGATAAAAATAGATTGGGTTATAGAAAGGTAAAAAGCTAAATGTGATAATAAATACCACAGCAAAAAAACTCATTATACCTAAATATAATTTTCTATTCATTGTCTTTTCCTTTCTTAATATTCAATTTTTTTAACATAAATTAAAACATTAAGAAATCAACATCTAATAACCTGTAACTTTTTAAATAATCTATTTTGAATTTGAATAAAATTATAACTATGTTGTTTGTACTTAACATCAACAACAGGTAAGGAAATCTTAAATTCAAAATTCAATACAACTTTAATTACTAATAATGCAGGAAGATAATATGCTAGATACACGATTAATAAAAATACAATCATCAATGCAACTAGTATTAACAGTCCACTTTCAACCTCATTACTTACAACAAAGGAAGAAATCAAATTCATATAATAAATGTGTCTTATCAGGAGCACTAATACAATAAAAAAGTTTAGTAATCCAAAAGTACCAAATTGTTTTTTCATAATACCACTCCCTCTCTATATTATTCTAATAATATCACAGACCCTAATTTTAAAAAAATATGAAAAAACTCTGGATAGTGTAAAATGGTTTTGGAACAATTACTAAAATTACAAAGTTAATAATTAAACATGAAATATCGTTCAAATATATACAAAAAGTAGAACAGCACAATGTCTTTATTATACCATGCATATCAATAGTTGCAACTATTTATGATACGGCTCGTTGTATCGCTCTTAGTTGCAACTTATTATGAAATATATATCAAATATACAAAAGACCGAATTTTTATCGGTCTTTTCACTTATAATATTTATATTCGTATTGCTTTCACTCGAAACCAATTAGTATTAGTAGATAAAATTCTATTTAGGTCCAAACTCGGTCTAAACTCGGTCTAAACTCGGTCCAAACTCGGTCCATATCGTTATTTTGATACCAAAATATATTCTTTCGGAAAACTTCTAGGAACTAATTTAATCACACTCTTATCTTCAAAACCCCTAAGAATTTTTCTTGCCCCAGAAGACTGAACATTAAATAATTGCTCAACATCTTCAGTCTTAATAATTTTGTTGTTAGAAATAAACTTTACAATAGTTCCCTCTCTATCATCTATATTATATACAATAGTGGTATTTTTTGTCCTATCACTAAAACTAATTACCACTCTTAAATGATTATCATAAAACTGGAATACTTCTTTCGGATATACATCTAAAACTCTTCCAACTCCAGATCCCAAACGTTCGACAAAGTCTAGGTCATTAAACACTCTCATAAGTTCTTTATTTCTAGGTTTTGAAAATCCATTGAAAAATTCCTCTATTGTATACCCAAGAGGTAATCCACCATGAGACGATATTTCTATTCTGTCAATGTAAATATCAAACTGAGGAGTATACTCGTTTGTATAATCGTTATGAACTATTGCATTAATTATTATCTCCCTCATTGCCTTTTCATCAAATCTCAAGATTTCTTTTCTTCTAGTTGGAGTTATTTCAGTTAATGTCCTATTTTCTTGAATAAATCTATTTAAAATATTATCTGCTACTTTGACCAAAGAACTATTGCCATAATCATCTTTTTCTATAAGTTCACTTTTATCTATACCGCTATATTTTGCAACTTGGAAAGGTAAATTATTAATATCATTCAATAAGTAGGCAATGTAGTTGTATTCATCTTTATTATTTACAAGTTCTAATGTTTTAGCGAAATTATCGTTAAGAGACATTCCTTTTTCTTCGTAGTAAATTCGTAAGGTCTTAAACGATAGGTCATGTCTTCTTGATTTGATACTAGCCAATGAGTTTCTAGTTCTAGACGAATATAATTCATCAATAGTTCTTTGATTCATTTGTTCCGTTGCAGATGCAATTCTTATGTAAGCACCTCTCGGAGACATTCCGTAGCGCTTAATATAGTAAGGTTTTTCAGTACCAGACGACAAATTAATTCTTATCACTTCTTCATCTTCCTTCAATTCCACTTTAATCTCAAACAATCCTAAAGGAGATGGTAAAATCCCATCTCTGAAAATATCCTTGATTTTCAATTGAATACTATCAATATTGGTAACACCTTTAACCACTTCTGAATCAGTTATACCAATATAGATTGCTCCTCCAGCTTTTGAGTTTAAGAAACCAACAATTTCTTTAGTTACTTTTCCTTTGTCATAAATTTCCTTATACTCTAATTTGTAGTTTTCACTCATGTGTTTCATCTCCCTTAAGTGGATAATATTTCAGTGATAATTAAACTATCTTCTATCCTTAAAATTGTATCTTCTTCTTTATTATTAAATACAAATGGGTTTATCGATCCATACCATAATATTCTGTCATCTATTATTATAACATTTAGATACTTGGTTTTATCATCTTTTTCATTTATTGTAGAGTCAAAGTTAGTTAATACATTCTTTCTCAAGTATTCCACTCTTTTATCATGAGAATATCTCATAATAAATTTAACTGATTTTTTGGAATGTATTATATCTTCTAGTAATCGTTCATCAAAGTTATATTTATTAAACACCGATTGCCTATCCCCTAACGACTCATCGATTTCAAATCCTAGTTGTTTATATCCCTTCAATCTATCTACATACATATTAGAGAACATCCTAATATGGATATCAAGATAATCATGAACAGTAATATATTTAATCTCGTTTGATGTTCTATGAAGTCTTCCCACATATTGTGACAAAGTTCCCCTCCATCTAAAGGGCATAGTTAAAAATAACGTGTCTAATCTACTCTCATCAAATCCCTCTCCTATAAACTTACCTGTTGATAAAATTATAAAGCATTCTTGAACTGTTTCAAGTTTCTCATAAAATGTTCTTTTTTGTTTCACACCCATTCGACCATGAATAGTTAATAAACTATCACAGAACTTTGAAATTTCCTTTTCCAAAGTATTCAAATGTTCAAGTCTATCTGTTAGTACTAATATATACTTTTGATTTCTATATGCCTCTTTGATATCTCTAATGATCATATCATTGCGCATAACATCCAATGTAATTCTATTAAGCATTTCAGCTATTTGTAATTCATTTGAGCTCTTGAAAGAAGTGAAATGTGTTATCAAAGACTTATTTAGTAATGAATTATCTAACTTCACATCCACAATAATATCTCCAATAAGCATATTAATAATTTTTTCTAATCCATCTGCTCTTTTTGGAGTAGCAGTGAACCCATAGATATATTTGCTAGAAAAAGACCTAATTACTTTTTCGAAAGTAAATGCAGCTAGGTGATGAACCTCATCTATAATTATAAGTCCATAATTATCTTTTACATCATTTAGGTTCTCATTTTTCATTAATGATTGGAAAGTTGCTATATTCACATCATTATCCAACTCTTTGTATTTGCCATAATATCTTCCGATTTTAGTCAAATCGGTATAAGTATTAAATCTTTTATACCATTGTTCACACAGATTCACTCTATTTGTTATTATTAGTGTCCTTTGCCTTAATTTTGATACCAATTCAATTCCAAGAATTGTTTTACCAAACCCTGTTGGTGCAACAATCAATCCGTTTGATTGCTTATTAATATCAGAAAAAACCTTTTTTTGCTCATGCCTTAAAACTATATCAGTTTTCATCTCTTTGATTAATCTTGTATTTCTAGCATCATCCACCTCAAATAAAATACCTTTACTAGTTAATATGCTCTTTAACTCATCCACTAAACCGATAGGAAGATAAATATTATCAATATCTTCCTTGTGTAACTGGATAATTCTAGGTACGTTAAAATTACTCATTCTCATCTTCTCATTTTTATAGAACAGAGGATTACTAATACTGCTAAATCTTATTAAGAATTGCTTCGATTTGTAGTTCAACGTATCTTTGCTTATTCTAATCTGGTTTTGAAGGTTAACGATAAATGGCTGTTTGAAATCTATATTTGTTATATCAATTTGCTTTACTTTAGATGACAGAAAACCAATATCAGATATCTCTTCTTTTCTCCTAATAAATTCCTTTACTTTTAATTGTGAAATCTTATTACATTCACTTAATATCTTATATTGATTCGAATATGGTACAAACTCTGTACTAACAAAAAGCGTGTTCCCATTTTTACCACTTAACCCATTTAATGGTAATGCAATCAAATTACCAATCTGCTTACTAGTAATATAATCTTGTGCTGGAAACATTCGATCATAAGAATTTAAAGAAATGCTTCTTGAATTATTCATCGTGTCAGTAAGAATATATCGTCCGAATTTTCTGGCAATCTCGGTACTTATTGATTCATCAAAAAACATCCAGATATGTGCACCATTTCCTGAACGCGACACTTCTAGTAGAGCATCAAAATTGTATTTCTTTATTTCTTTATAAAAAGCGAATGAATCTTTCTTCCAAGAATCTTCATCAAAATCAACTGCAATAAAATTACATGTAGAATTACTTAAATTAGGATATAAACCTAAAACATGATTACCTTTTAAATGCATATAATAATCATCTTTGCATATTCTTTTATACAAATCTTTAGAATCTATCTTTTTCTTCTCTTCTTTCTTCAAATACTTGTAATCATCATTATACGATGGAGAATATCCTGACTTTCCATCTCTTTCCCATCTAAGTGCAAAAACATCTTCTCTACCTATAAAATAACTCATAAACAACTCTAACTTTTCATCAGAACTGAATAAAGCTTTAGAATCTACCTTTTCATAATCAATTCCATGTTGATTCAGCAATCTTTCATATCTAGCAATTTTTTGATTAGCAAGATTTACTTTGTTTTCTAGATGCTTTATGTACTCGTCTCTTGTCATTTTATCCACCTCATTTCTATAAAAAATGTATTTTATTCAGCTCATTTCTATTTTAACACTTACTGCATATATTTAAAACATTGCTAATCTAAAAAAGAAAAAAGACCAGAAAATAAATTTCCAGTCTATTTGTGATACGGCTCGTTGTATCGCATTAAGTTGCAACTTATCATGTAACAA
>CAYVZR010000024.1:0-17453 GCA_964456195.1 uncultured Candidatus Izemoplasmatales bacterium
CTAATTTTAGCTACTCTTTCTTTTTTTTACATAAGGTGTCATTACAACTCTTACAACTCAAAGTATCGTTAGAAATCGAATAAAAGCGTTCTGGGCTAATATGGTGGACGTATTCCCAGGTGATAAATATTATAACGCCTAATGAAACTAAAGTTAATGTATATATGTTTGGAATAAAAATTAAAATATAGAATTTCATTAATCGGTCCCAGTTAGTTATTCTACAGGTATGGCAACAATTATTTTTTAGAATTATGCTTCTAAAAGGACACCAGTATAGTACACAAACATAGTCGCCTATATTTATCAACAAGAAGATTAAGTAAATATGAATCTCTTTAAATATGTCATAGTTAAGATAGATTAAACCAATTATACTTAATATCCCGAAATAAAGAATGAATGTTATAAATGCTAGTAAATTGTTTTTTCTTTTGATTTTATCCAAGTTTGTTTTGTTATAACCAAGGCGTTCTACATAATTCCTTTTTAGATGTTTACTTGAAGGGATATATTTGTTTACACTGGGGATTAAAACCGATAAACTATCAAATATGAAATATACAAATATTATAGGTATAACAAACTCATAAAAAATAGAGATATTATCATAAAAGAAGAGTGCAAACATAGATGTTATAGCTAAAAATACAATTGCAATAATGAATTTAATTCTATGTCTTATCATTTAATCACCCCTAAATATTATATCATAAATAAAGTAAGTGTTTACATTATGATATAAATCTACTAAAATTGAATATGTAAATATTATAAAATAAAAATTATACGTGGAAAAAGACATGAAAATTGTTCTGTTTTTTTACTAAAAAGGAGAAATTATGGATTATCTAAAGAAAAGCGATTTAGAACTATACGAAGCTATAGAGCTAGAAAAAGGTAGACAAGAATCTCATATTGAATTGATTGCTAGTGAAAATTTTGTTTCTAAAGCTGTACTTGAAGCACAAGGAAGTGTCTTAACAAATAAATATGCAGAAGGATATCCTGGAAGAAGATATTATGGTGGATGTGAATTTGTAGACATTGTAGAAGATTTAGCTAGAAATAGAGTAAAAAAACTTTTTAATGTTAAATATGCAAATGTACAAGCCCATTCTGGTTCATCAGCCAATATGGCAGCTTACAGATCTATTATAAAACATGGAGATACTGTACTTGGAATGAGTTTAAGTCACGGTGGACATTTAACTCATGGTCATCCATTGAATTTTAGTGGAATCGATTACAATTTTGTCAGTTATGGAGTTGATGATGTAACTGAACAAATAGATTACAAAGAACTAGAAAGAATTGCTGTTGAGTCAAAACCGGCTTTAATAGTAGCTGGAGCAAGTGCTTATCCAAGAAAAATAGATTTCAAAAGAATGCGTGAAATTGCCGATCTTTGTGGGGCTAAGTTAATGGTTGATATGGCACATATTGCTGGACTTGTAGCAGCTGGATTACACCAAAATCCATGTGAATTCGCTGACATTGTTACATCTACTACTCATAAAACTTTACGTGGACCGCGTGGTGGAATCATTTTAACTAATAATTTCACATTATATAAAGAAATTAACAGAGTAATATTCCCTGGAATCCAAGGTGGACCACTTATGCACGTGATTGCTGCTAAAGCAGCAGCTTTTAAGGAAGCTTTATTACCTGAGTTTATAGAATATCAAACTAAAGTAATTGAAAATGCTGCAGAATTTGCATTTCAATTAAAAGAGTTTGGTTTTAAAGTTGTATCTGGAGGAACAGATAATCACTTGATATTATTAGAAGTTAAGTCATTATCAGGATTGACAGGAAAAGATGCTGAAAAGCTTTTAGATAAGGTAAATATTACAACAAATAAAAATACAGTTCCTAATGATACTGAAAAACCATTCATCACAAGTGGTATAAGACTGGGAACTCCCGCTGTTACAACGAGAGGCTTCCAAAAACAAGATATGAAGACTTTAGCAAAATGTATATTTGATACATTGATGAATCCTGAAGATGAAGATGTATTAAACAGTGTACGAAAAACAGTAAAGGAACTCACAACTAAATATCCATTAGGTTACTAATAAATACTCTAATCACAAAGGAGTGATAATATGAGAGTAGCAATTATTAAAAATAATGGACATATTGATAAGAGAATTGAAAGACTGCTTAGTTACAGTGAAATCAAAGGCGATTTCATATCAAAGTTTACTAGGAATTCTTTAAATATGTATCATTGTGTAATATTCACACACAAAAATAATATACAAAATTTACCAAAGGTAATTGAATCAATTGTCTTAGAAAAGAAAATCTTAGTAATATATATAAATAACACTCTATCTATTGGAGAGTTTTATAATGTTATGAATGATTTATATTTTAGCGTTATTAACGAACAAAATCTTGAGATAGAGCTCTTATCTGTAATAAATAATTCAGTTAAGTATATAAATGAAATAAACAGACTGAACTTAGAAAAAGACAGAGTGGTTGAAGAGTTAAAAACGATTAATAATGTTTCAAAGGCAAAGAGAAGTTTAATGTCAAAAGGGTTCACTGAAGACGAGGCTCATAAGTTTATTCAAAGAAAAGCAATGGATTTACGACTTTCTAAGTTAGAAACTGCAAACCTTATCATTGAAAATAAGATTGACATTTAAAATGTGCTTATTTATAATTAGACCAGTAGACAAAGAGGTCTAACAAAAATAATATATTAAAAAACAATGGTGTCTATGCATTCAAATGCATATTTTGACACCATTTTTTATTTAATAAAGGGGAGAATATGATGAGTATATATTCAAAGGAAGAAATTTTAAAAAATGCTAAAGAGGAAAATGTGAAATATATTAGATTATGTTTTACAGATATTCATGGAGTTATAAAGAATGTGGAAATACCTGTACGTAAATTAGCCGAGGTATTAGACAACAAAATCATGTTTGATGGATCTTCAATTGATGGATTTGTGCGTATTCAAGAGGCAGATATGTATTTAAGACCAGATTATAATACATGGCTTATTTTATCTTGGGAACAAACTACTTATGGAAAAGTTGCAAGATTAATATGTGATATCTATTTACCAAATGGTGAACCTTTCTCAGGGGATCCAAGACAAGTGCTTAAGAAAAACTTAGCGAAAATGAGAAAATTAGGTTTTGGATCTTTCAATTTGGGTGTAGAACCAGAATTCTTTTTGTTTAAACTTGATGATAAAGGAGAACCAACTTTAGAAGCAAATGATAACGGTGGGTATTTTGACCTTGCACCCCTAGATGGTGCCGAGGATTGTCGTAGAGATATAGTTTTAGAGTTAGAAAAAATTGGATTTAATATGGAAGCATCACATCATGAAGTAGCACCAGGACAACACGAAATAAATTTTGAATTTGAAAATGCTTTGGAAGCATGTGATAGTTTACAAACTTTTAAATTGGTTGTTAAGAATATCGCTAAGAGACATGGTTTACATGCAACATTTATGCCTAAGCCAATTGCAAGTATAAATGGTTCAGGTATGCATACGAATTGTTCCTTAACAGACTTAAAAGGGAATAATGTATTTGATGATCCAAATGGTGTTATTGGTTTAAGTGAAACTGCACTATATTGGATAGCTGGAATTATGAAAAATGCAAGAGCATTTACTGCAATTACGAATCCAACAGTTAATTCTTATAAAAGATTAGTCCCAGGTTATGAAGCCCCATGTTATATTTCTTGGAGCGACGCTAATCGTTCATCAATGATTAGAATTCCTGCAGTGAGAGGAAAAGCAACTAGAGCTGAAATTAGAAGTGTCGATCCTTCAGCTAATCCATATTTGGCTATATCTGCAATATTGGCAAGTGGACTAGAAGGAATTGAAAAGAAATTAGAATGTGCTGACAGAGTATACATTAACCTATTTGATTTATCTAGAGAAGATAGAGAAGCAATGGGAATAGAAAATTTACCTGAGAATTTAAAAGATGCTGTAAAAGAATTAGTTAATAATGAAGTACTTAAGGAAGCTATAGGAGAACATGTTATTGAAAAATTTGTTGTTGCTAAGCAAAAAGAATGGGATGATTTTAGAAAAAGTGTTTCAGATTGGGAAATTAAAAGATATTTAAAAGTAATTTAATATAAAAAAACTGTTTCTAAATTGAAACAGTTTTTTATTTGAGACGTCCTTGACAACTATTTTAAAAGTATCTAGGTTAGTTTTTAGTTATTAGAGATTATATCAATATATTCAATATTTTTAGACCGGCTAAACACAGATGAAAGTGAAAACACCCCTATTGTTATACATTCAAACGGAAAAATGGGTTGTGATATTTTAAAAAAAGAGCTAATCAGCTCTTTTTATTTTGCTTCATTAATTAAACTTTGTATTTCTTCCTCATTGAAATTATATTTAGTTGTACAGAAATGACACACTGCTTCAATTCCCTTGTCATTATCCTTGATTTCTTGGAGTTGTACTTTTCCTAGAGAAATAAGTCCTTTTTCGTATTTTTCTCTAGAACAGTTACAAGCATACTCTAAATCCATTTTTTGTAAGAATTGATAATCATTATTAGAAATTTCATTCATCATGTCTTCAGGAGTAAATCCTTTTTCTACCATTTCACTTACTGGTTTAAGTTTTTTTATCGATTTTTCTATTTCTTTTATAGTTTCTTCTTTACAGCCTGGCATTACTTGTAAGATAAATCCACCACTGCTTATAATTGAATTATCAGTATTTACTAAAACACCCAATCCTACTGCACTAGGTATTTGTTCGCTAACAGTAAAATAATAAGCAAAGTCTTCAGCAATTTCACCTGTTTGAATTTCAGCTGAACTTGTAAACATATCTCGAATCTTCAAATCTTTAGTTACGTGAACAAAGCCATTCCCTACTGCTTTACCAACATCTAATTTTCCTGATTTTTTTTGAAGTAAAACGTGAGGATTTGCCACATAACCTCTGACTTCTCCATTAGCAGTGGTTGTAGCTACCATTTCACCAATTGGACCATCACCATTTATTCTTATAGTTAACTCTTGATCCCCACTATACATTGCTCCCATGATAATTGAGTTAGTTAGCAGTCTTCCTAAAGCTGCTGCACTTGTAGGCCATAAATCATGGATTTTTTGTGCATGTGAGACTAAGTTTGTCGTTACTGCTGTATAAACTCTGACTGTGCCATTAAACGCATATGCCTTAATTAAATAATCTTTCATATTTATCACCAACGATATTATATCATTAAATCGTAATAAATAAAATCAAACACATTGCATTTATCTGAATGATTATGTAAAATAAAGTGAGCTTCACATAAGGATGTGCCTATTATGTTTAAAATTGGAAATGTTGAAATTAAAAACAAAGTTGTTATAGCACCTATGGCTGGTGTTTCAAATATCGCCTTTAGAACTATTATGAAGGATTTTGGTGCTGGCTTAGTTTACGCTGAAATGGTTAGTGATAGAGCATTGAATTATCGAAATCCAAAAACACTTAAAATGATAAAAGTCGTTGATGAAGAAAGACCTCTTTCAATGCAAGTGTTTGGAGGAGATAAAGAAAGCATCGTTAAAGGAGCAATGGTTATTGATCAAGAATCTGATTGTGATATTATTGATCTTAATATGGGATGCCCGGTTTCAAAAGTAGTAAATAGTGACGCAGGAGCAAAACTATTATTAGAACCTAATAAAATTTACGATATTGTAAAGGCTGTTGTTGAAAATGTAAGTAAGCCAGTTACTGTGAAAATAAGAAGTGGATGGAATTCAAATACACTTTATGCAGTGGAAATCGCTAAATTATGCGAAAAAGCAGGAGCAAAAGCTATTGCAATTCATGGCAGAACAAGAGCGCAAATGTATACTGGAAAAGCAGATTGGAATATAATTAAAGAAGTGAAGGATGCAGTAAACATTCCTGTAATTGGTAATGGTGACGTTCTTACTCCTGAAGATGCACAAAGAATGATAGAACTAACAAATTGCGATGGAGTGATGATTGGTCGTGGAGTTTTAGGTAATCCTTGGTTAGTAAAACAAACTGTTGATTTCTTATCAACAGGAGAATATGACAAAGATATTAATTTTAGAGAAAAAATTAAATGGATTATTGATCATACAGAAAGATTAATAGAACTTAAAGGTGAATACATCGCATTGCTAGAAATGCGAAGTCATGCTTCTTGGTATGTTAAAGGCCTTAAAGGAGCTACTAGAGTTAAAAGAGAAATCAATAATATAAAATCAAAAGAAGAGCTTTATAAATTACTTTACGAATATCTAGATTATTTAGAAAAAGGGCCAAAATAACTGGCCCTTTTATTTTTATATTATATAGTTTGTATATTTTGCTTTTTGAATCTGACTTAATTCTAACGTAATCAAGGTGCCATCATTAGTGTACTCTTGATTTATTATATGGTTGTTTTCGTTGAAGTATGACACTAATTCTCCTTCTTTGAACGGAATCAAAAGGTTTACTTCTTCAAATTCTTTAAAAAGTTCTTTATCTATTAAATTTATTACTTTCTCTACATCCTTAGGTTCAAGCAAAGAAACAATTAAGCTTGGATAATGAAGAGGTTTGATTTCTTCATCAAGTAAATCGAATTTAT
Organism: uncultured Candidatus Izemoplasmatales bacterium; assembly: GCA_964456195.1. Classification (GTDB taxonomy): domain Bacteria; phylum Bacillota_I; class Bacilli_A; order Izemoplasmatales; family Izemoplasmataceae; genus JAFGXW01. Next base: position 6,636 of record CAYVZR010000024.1, read on the forward strand.
TATAAATATAAATTGTAGGAATTCCTTTTACTCCAATATCTTCAAGTGTTTTGTTCGTTACTTCTATTTGTTTTTCATAAAAATGATTGCTTGTATCAACTACATGTATTAATAGATCAGCTTCTGTAATTTCTTCAAGAGTTGATTTAAATGATTCAACAAGATGATGCGGTAGATTAGATACAAAACCAACAGTATCAGTTGCTATAAACTCTTTATTGCTTTTAAGTGTGATTTTTCTAGTTGATGTTTCTAATGTAGCAAATAGCATGTCTTTTACAAACACTTGCTTATCAACTTCTTTTTGTGTAAAGTTCATTAAGCCGTTTAACAGAGTCGATTTACCAGCATTGGTATATCCTACAATTGCAACTTGTTTAACATTAGATTTAGCTCTGCTTCTTCTTTGAATTTTACGAGCTTTTACAACATCTTCTAGTTCTTTGATTAATCTTGTTTTTTCAGACACGATTCTTCTTCTATCTAGTTCGAATTTCTTTTCACCAGGACCTCTTGAACCGATTCCACCTTGTTGTTTACTAAGTGATTCAGCAAGTCCAGCAAGTCTTGGTAGCATATATTGTAGTTGTGCTATTTCAACCTGAATCATTGCTTCTTTTGTTTTTGCTCGTGAGGCAAATATATCTAGAATTAACAGTGTTCTATCAATAACTCTTATTCCAATTTCTGCTTCTAAATTTCTAAGCTGTGATCCTGATAATTCGTTATTGAATATTACTGTATCTGCATCCAAGTTAGTAGCAAAGGTCTTTATTTCTTCTACTTTTCCTTTTCCAATATAGAATCTAGGAGTAATTCTATGTATAGATTGCGTAACAGTATACAAAACTTCAACATTTCTCGCTTTTGCAAGATTTGTAAGTTCTTCCATATAATAGTCGATTAAACCCTCATTTTTTAAATCAGCACCAACTAATATTGCTTTATACATGATTATCACCTCTTTTTTCATTATATCACATGACAAATGAGATTTCACTTCATAAGACTAATGTATAAAAAAAGCGCTATTTAGCGCTTTTTTATAATCCACATTTTAATTGAGCATTGCAATTGGTACAAGTATTGCATCCGCCTAAGTTTTCAATGGTACCTTCAAGACATATTGGACAAATATCTCCAACTTCTACTCCGATATTACGGTCTTGTCTATCTGATCTTAAACCTTGAGTTTTAGACTCTTTTGGTTCTTTTTTCTCTTCGTCAAGTATTATTCCTAATTCTTCTATATCAACTTGCTTAGGTGATTTAATTTTTTCGCCATCTTCTTTAGATAATGTAAGGACTTGAGAATCTCTACTTCCATCAACATACACTGTTCCACCTTTGGCTCCACCAGTGTATAATCTCATATACACTTTTTCTACTTCTTCAACGGTATAACCTTTAGGAGCGTTTACTGTTTTAGAGATTGATGAATCAACCCAGTTTTGAATAATACATTGAGTGTCAACATGTTCTTCAGGTGCTAATTCCATAGCACTTACAAAAGTATTTGGTAAAGAATCTTTTGTATATTGTGGGTAAGCTTTCAAGTATTCATCTACTATTGGGGCATTAACTTCAATAAATTTACCTAATCTTCCACTTCTATAGTATGTAAAAGCAAAATATGGTTCAAGTCCAGTAGAAACACCTACCATTGTACCAGTAGATCCTGTTGGGGCAATTGTTAATAAGTGAGAATTTCTAATTCCATTTTTCAGAATACTTTGTCTAATGTATTCTGGTAGTTTTTTCATATATCCTGATTTAATAAATTTTTCTCTATCACCAAACTCTTCTAAGAATGGGAATGAACCTTTTTCTTTAGCGATATCAATTGATGCTTCATAGGCATTTGTAGCCATAAAACGGAACAATTCTTCTACTAAAACACTTCCTTCTTTTGATCCATAACGTTTGTTACACCAAATAAGTAAATCATGAAGACCCATAATTCCAAGACCAATACGTCTTTCTCCTAATGCTTGGTGTTCGTTATCTTTTAGGAAGTAAGTTGTCTTGTCAATTACGTTGTCTTGCATTCTAATTGCTGTTTTAATCGTTTTTTCTAATTTTTGCCAATCAACCTCTGCCTTTTCTTTGTTTACCATGTTAGCAAGATTTATTGCTGCTAGGTTGCATACAGAATATGGGGCAAGTGGTTGTTCACCACAAGGATTTGTACATACAACTTTTTGTCCATATCCTTTTGCATTTGTCATTTCATTAGCATTATCAATAAAGAAAATTCCTGGTTCAGCTGAGTATGTTGCACATATATTTATTAAATTCCAAAGTTCTTTTGCTCTTAGTGTATGATAAGTTTTAACCCTATAACCAAGGCTTTCCCATTCTCTTACATCTCCAACATGCATCCATAAATCATCATAAGATTTTTTTTCATCACCTTTATATGAATCAACATCTGGGAATCTTAGGTTATAATCTGAATCGCTTTCTACTGCATCCATGAATTCTTTGGTAATGGCTACAGAAATATTTGCTCCAGTTAGAAATTCAGGATTATTTACTTCATAATGCCCACCTTTATTTATTCTTTCAAAGGCAGAATCAACTATTTCTTTTGTAAATATCCCTGGAGACAAGTTCGCTTGTTCTAAGATATACTCATTTATTTGAATTTCTGATTCACTTAAAGGAATAAATTTCAATTTGGCTTTTGCTGCAGCCACAATTGAAGGTTCTTTGATTGTATTTATTAAAAATTGTAGTATTTTTGGGTTTTGCATTTTTGAAACAATAAATTCAACAATATCAGGATGCCAATCAGATAACATAATCATCTGAGCGCCTCTTCTTGAACCACCTTGTTCTACAAGATGAGTTAATTCTGATAAATCATGAAGCCAACTTACTGCTCCACTAGATTTACCATTAACTCCTTTAGCTAATGAATTTTTAGGGCGTAAAGAAGAACCATTTGTTCCAACACCGCCACCTCTACTCATTATTTCCATAACTTGTTTTCTATGATCACTGATTCCACCACGAGAATCATGTATAAAAGGCATAACAAAGCAATTAAAGTATGTTACATTAGTATTGCTTCCAGCTCCAAAAAGAACTCTACCAGCAGGGACTAAGTTTAAACTAGAAACTTCGTCATAGAAATTTTTTACCATTTCCTCATCTTCATCTTCACCTAGATGATGAGCAAGTCTTTTTGCTATTTGTTCAAAATACAATTCTAAAGGCTTATCAATAAGTCTCTTTTTTCTAACTACGCAACCTTCAGAATCTGCATCTTCAGCATTCATAAGGTATTCTTTTTCTATCTTGATTCTTACAGAATCTCCATCTATACCTAAAACATTCCCAATTCCTCTTGCAGGAAACTTGGGATCATTTTTAACAACTGTTATAACTAAATCGCCTATTGATAGTGTTTCTAGTGACAAATCTTTTTGAGTATACCTGTCTAACATTACCAGTCTTGATACACCTGAAAAAGTCTTATTCATATCAGATGTTATAGGGAATAAGTGAGTGAAATCACTTGTTATATCTTTATTCAATTTTTGGATTAATTTTGCACTGTATTCTTTCATAAATCTTGTCCCCCTGACTATTGTAAGATTGTATATTAATTATATAATATAAAAAAAATAATACCAGTCTTGACATTTGACAAACACTGTGAAATCCTGTTAAATAGCCATTAAATATAAAGTATTTTTTTTACTTATGTTTGATTTTTTAGATTTTTATTCTTAATTGTAATCACATTAAAGTTCTTTATAAAAATAGTATGCTCTTTCTTATTCTTGATTTTATAAATATTATATATTTTATATGTGATTGAAAGTGTGAGTTGTGATATAATTATGAAAAGGAGTGATATTATGAGTAATTTTGATATATTAGTTATAAATGTGTATCTTTTAGCTATTTTTACCATATTGATTAAAACAAAAACGATAACTCAAATTTATCGATTGTTTAAGTTGTTGGATATCGCTCTATTTATCTACCTGATTATAGTTATTTTCAAAGATGATGTTGCATTGATAGACGTCTTAATTAAGGGAATTCCTTTATTATTACTAATTGGATCTATTGTACAATCAGAGGTTTTGTTAATTTTAAAAAAATTAGGCTTAAAAAGAAACTCATTATTTAGTAATACTCTTGAAGATAACATTAAAATTGAGTTAATTAAGAGTATTGATCATCTAAGTGGTAAAAAAATTGGAGCTTTAATTACTTTTGAGAAAAACACTTCAATGGATGAGTATGTATCTAAAGCATTTAAAGTAAATGCCCCATTAAACAGTGAACTATTATCTTCAATCTTTTACCCTAACACTCCACTTCATGATGGAGCTGTTATTATTAGGAAAAACACAATAGTGTGCGCAGGGGCCTACTATCCCCCTACTGAAAGATTAGACATCCCTAAACAACTTGGATCTAGACATAGAGCTGCAATTGGAATTAGTGAAGTGTCTGATTCATTAACAATTATAGTAAGTGAAGAAACAGGAAATATTAGTATTTCCGTTGATGGATATTTAGATTTAGATATAAGTAAAGAATCTTTATTACTGTATTTAGAAAAGCATTTACAAACATAAAAGCCGTTACAGGCTTTTTTTGTTTGCTATTCAGTTTTTTATGGAGTAATGGTATCATAATAGGAAATATGATATAATAAATATTGGTATTAGAAATTAGGTGATGTTATGGAAAAATACGATGTAGTAATAATAGGTGGAGGACTTGGAAGCCTTACAATAGCGACTTATTTATCAAAGAGATTACGTAATGTTGCTGTTTTCGAAGATGGGAAAAGAAAAAAAATAGCAAAATATACAAATCGTCTTAAAGACAAAGAAAACAATAAGTACGATTTTAAGTTTTATAATCACGACCTTGGCGGAGTACATCAAGGCGATTTATTCTATGAATATATAAAAAGATGTGGCTTAGAAGATAATTTTGAATATTTTGATAATCCATATGTAATGATTGTAGATAAAAATAAAAGAATAGTAAAAAGACCCAATGATTACGCTGATTTCTTAATATATCTAGTAAGACATTATCCAAAACAGAGAGATCAAATACATCTACTTTTTAATGATATATCGAGACATCATGAGAATTACAAGGAACAAAAACAAGCAAGATTAAATAATTTAGAATATACCTTGCCTTCAATATTGATAGAATTAGGAGATTTGAATTTATTTGAGGTCTTAACTAAGTATTTTAATGATGAAGATTTAATTAACGAGTTTTCTTTAGTGTATGATTCGATAGGTATTCCACTAAATGAAATTAATGCATACAATTATTTCATTAAATGGTTTGATACATTTATAGATGGATCACACTTTATAAAAACATCTTTTGATAAGATAGTTAAGACGTTTTCCAGTGAAATTTCTAAAACAAGAGACAAGATATTTACTGGCAGAAAAATTGAAGAATTCGTTATTAATAATGACGTTATAGAAAAGATTATTGATTCAGAAGGAATTGAGATTCAAGCAAAACATTATGTAATTAATATGAGAATTGATAACTTTGTAGATCAGTATTTACCAGAAGATGAGAAAATTAAAGAAGATTTCTCAGCAATGTATAGTTCAATAGAAAACAAAAGAGTTGTTAATACTGTGTATATAGGACTTAGTAAAGACGCTAAACAACTTGACATAAAGGAAAAACACTATTTATTTAGTGAAATTCTAGAAGATGAAGTAAGAATTTTAAGTTTAGTAAATTATAGAGAAATTGATGATTCAAGCTGTAAAAAAGGATTAGGAGCTATATTAGTAGAATTTATTGATGATGATTTACCAAGAAAACGAAAACTTGCTCAAGTAATTGATCAAGTTTCAAAGTACTTTCCTAAAATAATTGATAATATTTCAGTTAGTAAAATAGGACAAAAAAGAGAGTATTTTGGAGGAATATCTAGTAAAGAATATTGGAAAAATAAAACAATTAATGATTTATTTGAATTGGATGACTATAGCTCTCTTAACCCGTTTTCCAATAGTTACTTCATTGGTGCTTGGGTAAAACCAGAGGCAGGAATTTCAGGTATTATACAAGCAGGAGTTGAATACGGAGATATTATAGATGATTTGATTTATCATGGAGAAGATGAAGACTATTTCATAACACATGATGAGTTAATGGCTATAATCGCACACCAATATATTCCTAATGCACTTGGGAAAAAAGAAAAGAACATACAGTTCTTTGTTGGAAAAGATTCATATTACATTAGAACTAAATCAAAATATCATCGTGTATTTAAAGGTGTCAGTGATATTTCAGACATTATAATCATAGCTACAAATCAATGTTTGTATGATTTGAGTGTGGGTAACACAACATTGGAAAAGGCTTTAGATAATGGAACACTTGAATATGTTGGAGATAGAGAATTTCTAGAAGATGTTATTGAGGGATTCGATATGGGAATAGAAATTGAAAGTACACAAAGATATAGCTATGTCCAAGGAAAATATGGACTTAAGTTTATGCTTGCTATATTAATGGTGATTACTTTATCAAACTTATTAGCAAATTATCATAATTACATTATTGTAGCGCCAGCTACATTTGTTTTCTTAGCAGGTATTATTTACTGGAAATACCGTATCTACAAGATTATTAGTGTGTTTGAATATGTTATAGTTTCAATATACTTTATTCTGTTTATCCTGAGTATTTTTATACCAGAATTAAATACATTCAAGGATAGCAGGTATACTTTATTGTTCTTTTCAATCTTTTGGCTGTTTACATGGCTAATTAACAAACCTGTAGCATTTCTCTTTATAAGACATGATTATCGTCCAGATTACACAAGAACAAAGTTATTTAAATCAATGTGTGGCGGACTTACGTTTATTTGGGGAATGATATTTTTAGTAATTACTATTTCAAGCATAGTTTTAGATAGAAGTTTTTCATCTTTAACTTATTACTTAGCCATTCTCGGACTTTTTCTTACATATTTTTATCCTAATTCTTACGTAAAAGGAACAATTGATAAATAACAAAAAGGTGATGTAGATGAATATTTATATTGTAATTGGAATACTTTCAGTATGGGTAATATATGATGTAATACTGAAATTATCAAACAAAAAGAAAACTGACTATAGTTTTATAGTCACTTTTGCGTTTGTTCTTGGTCTTGGATATTTTTATTACTATAAAGATTTTGATTCAAAGAACTTCGAGTATTTCTCTTACGCGCTAACAACAATGTTTATTGTAGTTTTGATTAGTAAAACATTAATATATACCTTTAAAAGAGACATATCAACTGAAGGATATATGGATCTTGAAAAAGAGATTAAAGAAATTAATGAAATGGCTGATATGCTTCAAAAAAGATTTATTTCTACAATTGAAATACTACACGATGGGATGTGTTTCAAAGATGAAGGTGAAGATTTCTTTGGTACAGATCGCTTTATTGAGATATTTGGATTAGAAAACAACATATTTAGTGAAGAAACATTTGAAGAAAAGATATATAAGGATGATCTAGTAGAATATAAAAAAGTTCTTGAAAAATTGACGAAAAAAAGTCCGATTTATAACACTACATATAGAGTAACAAAAAACGATAATTATGTATGGATAAAAGAGGTAGGAAGAAAGATAATTTTAGATAAAAAATCGTCATATATTTCTATAATAAAACCAATGGATATAAAGCAATTTCCAGAGACTGAAATTGAAGTATTAAATGAATTACCTAGACATAAAAAAATGCATGAAGAAATACAAAAATTAACTCGGTTAGGAACACCATTTACTCTCATATATATTCGACTGACCAACATACCAAAAATTAATGAAAAATATGGTAGAGATGTAGGCGATTTGATGATGGGAGAATACCTTAAAAAACTACGTTACAATTTTATAAAAGATAACTGTAGTCTTTACCGTGAAGGTGGTATTAATTTTGCCTTAATTGTCAAGGATGAAAGAAAGGTTGAATTAATCGATAGAGCATTAGAACATGGAGGCGACTTATTCAACATGAAAATGGTTTTTGGGGGCATAACCCAAACTTTATACCCAAATCTCGGCCTATCACAATCAAGTCATAATGCTAAAAATGCTGATGATATAATTGAAGAAGCAAATGAAGCACTTAAAATTACACTGAAAGAATCATATGATGCAAATTACCATTATTATGAAAAAAAGTAATTCATTAGACTAATGAAATAGTTATTAAAAATGAATTATTTTTTTACCTAAATTTGCATCATTTCTATTCGCAATCATATCCATATAATAAGTTGTGAATACAATTGTGGATAACTCAAAAAAAACAAGTTAAATAGTTAATGTATTCAAGTGAGTATATTTAGCATATTATTTACATAAATATATTTTTTAATTTAGTAAATATAATTATAATTTTCTATAATTTTATTTATCATATTCAACATTTAATTTATGATGTAGTTTTTATTATTTTAAAATTTTTATTTGTAAAAATATTTTTTGTAAAATGTCGAAAAATATTGTAAAATTATATATATGCATACTTATTATAGAGGAGTGAAAAAAATGAAGTATTCTGCGATAATATTAAGTGCTGGAAAAGGTGTTAGAACTGGTTTAAAAATGAATAAGAACTTTCTTGTTGTAAAAGGGAAAATGATTATAGAATATAGTGTAGATTTCTTTAAAAAAGATCCTAATTGTTGTGATATAGTATTAGTTGTCTCTACTACTGATTTTTCTCAAGCTTCTAGTATATATAAGGATGAGGATGTATCGGTTATATTGGGTGGAAATACAAGACAAGAAAGTACGTTTAATGCTCTTAATGAAGCTGTTTATGATGATGTACTGATTCATGATGCAGCTAGACCTTTTATATTTAGTCCCTCAATTTCAAATATTTGCTCAAAATTGTCTAAATACTCTTCTATTACACTTGGTGTAAAAGTTAAGGATACTATTCAAATAGTCGAGGGAAACCGCATTGTTAAGACGCTTGATAGAAATAAACTGATTCAAGTTCAAACTCCACAAGCTTTTAAAAAAGAATTGCTTATTAAAGCTCACAAACTAGCCATTGAAGATGGTTTTACAGGCACGGATGACACCGTTTTGATGGATAGATATTTAGGTATTAGCGCTTTTGTTGTAGAGGGAGATTACAGAAATATAAAATTAACTACAAAAGAAGATATAAAAATATTAGAGGTGATTTTAAATGAGAATAGGGCATAGCACAGACATTCATAGGTTAGAACCAGATAATAAATTACTTATTGGTGGAGTTAATATTCATCATTCTGTCGGAAGTGTAGGACATAGTGATGGCGATTGTTTACTTCATACAGTTTGTGAGTCTTTGATTGGCGCTTTAGCACTTGGAGACTTAGGTAAATTGTTTCCAGATACTAGTGAAGAATTTAAAGGAATTAGTTCTAGTTTACTTGTTAAGAAGGTTATGAGTGAAGTGAAGAAACAAGGTTATAAGGTTGTTAATATTGATTCAACTGTATTTTTAGAAGAACCTAAACTTAGTCAGTACATAATGGAAATGCGTGTTAATATTGCAAATTTACTAGAAATAGAGATAAGTCAGGTTAGTGTTAAAGCAACAACAAGTGAAAAAGTTGGTATTGTTGGTAGAAAAGAAGCAATTATGACTGAAAGTATAGTATTATTAGAAAAAGGACTAAAAAAATTGTAATACATTTGAGGTGAATTTAATGGAAACGCAAAAAAAACTTTACAGAGTTAATGAAAACAAAGCAATAATGGGTGTTTGTTCGGGAATTGCTGAATATACTGGGACTGATGTCGGTGTTGTTAGGATTATAACAGTATTAATAGCCTTGTTTACTGGGGTTCCTATCATTTTGTATATAATAATTGGACTTGTATTACCTGTAAAAGAAGTAGAAATAGCAAAAGCTGAAACAGTAGAGGAAGATGAATATTCTTATAATAAAGAAGATTATAAGTACTAACTGATTTATTGTTGGAGGGTATTTATTTCAAATTAATCAGATATATGTGTTTTACTTTTTTATATTCTTCTATATAATAGTATTGATTGAGTTTACAGTATTAGTCTATATGGAAAAAGATGAAGTTAAAGAATATAGAAGAAAATATTTAGAGGAGGTAAAAAAATAATGATTGAAACTGAACATGGAAACTTTGATGTGATTAAAGATTATAGAGAAGCACTTGAAGTAAAAGCTTTTAATGATCGATATATTCCTTATTTAGATAAATATATCTACATTGTTGGAGATTATAGTTCTGAAATGTTAAGATTTAAAGGTTTTACCAAGGATAACTATGAAACTATTCCTGATTACTTAATTGAATCTTGTGTCCCTAATGCGCCGTATTATGTTCTTAAACGATTAAATAAGGAGTAATCCTTATTTTTTTATTAGCGTATTAATTAACCTTTAAGAAAAGTTATTGTATAATATGATTGCACTAGATAAGAGGTGAATACAATGGATGATGTTCTAGTTGAGAAACAAGTAAAAGAAATATTACACAAAGTAAGACCTTATCTTCAAAGAGATGGTGGAGATGTTAAGTACATAGGGTTTAAGGACGGCATTGTATACGTCGAAATGATGGGAGCATGTGTTGGTTGTGGAGCATTGGACTCAACATTAAAAGATGGTATCGAAGCAATCCTTTTGGAAGAGGTACCTGGTATAATTGGAGTAGAAAACATTTAACACTAATAATAGGAAATCGCTATATATGGACATATTTGTCAATAGAAAACCATTAAATGGTTTTCTTTTTATA
>CAYVZR010000025.1:0-17430 GCA_964456195.1 uncultured Candidatus Izemoplasmatales bacterium
ATGGGTTCTTTCTCTAAAACATTTTTACCTTCAATGAGATTAAGTTTTATGATACTTCCTGTCCCTTTGTATAATATCTATAAGAAGAATTACTCAGAGTTTTCTCAAGGAGTATCTAAATTAGAACAACTTTCTTTAGCAAGATATATGAAAGAAGGGTGTTTCAGAAGACATACAAAAAAATTATACAATCTATATAAAGAAAAAAATGAAGCAATTACAACTTCATTAATTCGCCAAAACAAAAATAAGAACTTCAAAATAAGAGGTAATGATAGTAACCTTCATGTAATCTTAGACTTCAAAACAAAATACTTCTTGGATACTTTTAAGCGTAATTGTAATAGATACGATTTAAAATTCGAAGTTATCAATGGTTCGAACAGTGTTATTTTCCCATATTCAGGAATTGAGACTAAAAATATTAAGAGGTTAATTAAAGATTTATTTTATAACATGTAAAAAACAAATGACAAGTCATCTGACTTGTCATTTTTATTTATCTTAGTACTGCCTTATGTGTTTTTTCTAAACTCGATAATATATCTTTCATTCTAGCATCTACATCACTAGTTTCGAGAGTTTTAGATGAATCACTAAATTCCATTCTCAAAGCCAAAGACTTATTATTTTCACCTAGGTTTTCTCCTTTGTATAGATCAAATACAAATGTGTTTACAAGCATTCTTTTACCTGCTTTTTGAATAACCTTTGTGATTTCTTTTGCAGATACTTCATTTGAAACAACTATTGCAATGTCTCTATATATGCTTGGGAACTTGTTTATATCTTTCGCTTTTTTTAGTGGTCTTCTTAAATTATAAAGTTTAAGTACATCTAATTCAAAAACATAAACATCCTTTAAATCATTATTTTTTTCGTAGGCAGGATGTAATTTACCCATAAATCCAACATTCCCAGTTCTATCAACTATATAAGCACTTTGATGAGGATGTAGATTATCATAATCACTCATTTCAACAAATTCTAAATGAGAGAGTCCCATTTTTTTGAATAGTGACATTAGAATACCTTTTACGAAGAAGAAATCAACCACTTCTTTTTTACCTTGCCATGATGTATTTGATATTTCACCAGTTAAAGCACCACTAAGTAAAAGAGTTTCATTTTCTTTTTCATATTTTTTTCCTATTTCAAAGAAGAAAACATCTTTATTCTTTCTTGCATTGTTATATCTAACTGCTTCTAATAAACCATTTAATGGAGTATGGATAAGAGTACTTCTATCCAAGCTCATTGGCATAGAAACTTTAACAACTGCATCTTTTTTCTTTGTAAAATCATATACTTTATTTTCGTTTACTAAAGCATAAGTTATAGCTTCACTTAGACCTAATGATGCTAAAGTTTTCTTTAATTTTCTTCTAAACACTTGATAATCAGTAAGCTTTCCTTGTGAAATTGTTGCCGGTAATGTTAGGGGTATTTTATCATACCCTATAATTCTTCCAACTTCTTCGATAATATCTTGATAAGTCTCTACATCTTGTTTTCTTGAAGGAACATAAATATCAAGTTTTGTATCCTTTAAATCAAATCTAAAAGCTAGTTTTGTCAAAGTTTCTTTAATTAGATCTAAAGAATACGATGTTCCAAGATAGCGATTTATTTTTTCCAAAGAAACAGATACTTTTATATCTTCTTTACTTGTATTATCTTCTATACTAATACCTTTTAAGACTTCTCCAGAAGCATATTTAGAAAATAATTCTGAAGCCATATTTAAGGCATAAATTATTCTTGAAGGATCAACTTTTCTTTCGAAACGTGATGATGCTTCACTTTTTAAATCAAGTCTTGAAGATGTTTTTCTGATGTGAACAGGTTCAAATACTGCACTTTCTAACATGATAGTTGTTGAAGCGTCATTAATCTCAGTCTCAAGTCCACCCATTACTCCACCAAGTGCAACTCCTATTTTGTCATTAGTTATTAATATATCATCACTAGATAATATTCTTTCTTTTTCATCTAGAGTAACAAATTTTTCATTTTCTTTTGCCATTCTTACAGTAATTGTATCTGATCCAAGTAAATCATAATCAAAAGCATGAAGTGGTTGTCCAGTTTCAAGCATGACATAATTTGTTATATCTACAACATTATTAATTGGTCTCATGCCTGCAGCAATAAGTCTTGCTTGCATATATAAAGGACTTGCTTTTATTTCGATATTTTTGATAACCCTAGCTGTATAAGCAATACAGTTAGGTGTTTCAATTTTTATTTTTACTGGATTAGGTTCATTTATTTCTTTTACAGAAGGAGTATTTAAATGAATACTCGTATTCAAGATAGCTGCTGTGTCATAGGCTAAACCCATCATACTTAGTAAATCAGCTCTATTAGGGGTAATGTCTAGTACCATTACTTCATCATCAAAAAACATTTCTTTGATAGGATTTGTTCCTATTTCAAGATCATTTGGCAATACATGAATTCCATCATCATTATAATACTTCTTATCAATTCCAAGTTCACCTAAACTACAAATCATTCCATTAGATTCAACATCTCTAATAGTTGATTTTTTTATTTTAAAGTTACCTGGGAGTACTGCCCCTGGTAAAGAAACTATAACTTTTTGACCTTTATCAACATTTGGTGCTCCACAAACTATTTGTGAAATCTCACCACCTATATCAACTTGACAAACACTTAGTTTATCGGCATTAGGATGCTTTTCTTTTTCTAAGATATATCCAACTACTAAGTTAGTTGCTTCTACTAAACTATAAAATCCTTCTACCTCAGCACTATGAATATTGAATTTATCAGTTAACTCTTTGATGTCAACATTGACATCAACTAACTCTTTTAACCAGTTCAATGATACTTTCATTTTTAATCCTCCTCAAAAAATTTAGTTATTACTTCAATAACTTCATTTCTAACCGCTTTATCAAATAATAAAAAATGGCTTGAATCAATAGGGTATCTTATGACTTTATCAGCATTTATTGATTTTTCTAACATATCAATCGATTTCTTCTTAACCATTTCATCTTTAAGAGTTTCCACTATTAAAGTATTTGTTTTTATCATTTTTAAATATTTCTTTGTATAATGCAAATACAACTGTAAGCGGAATATATGTATTTTTGATACTCTTTGAAATCTAACAATAAACTCTTTATAAAATATTTTTTGAATTCTTGTAAGACTCTTTTTAAAAGCCAAAGTATGTCCTAACCCATTCAAAAATTTACGATAATTAGGATTTTTAATAATTGGAGCAATTAGTACTAACTTACTCACCTTTTCGGTTCTAGCTGCGATAATCGCTGCTGTTGATGCACCAAGGCTATATCCTATTAAGTATACTTTATTAAAATCTTCATTAATCATTTCTATTGTTTCATCAATAAATTCTATAAAATCAGATGTTGTTGCTTTAGGGAAATAGTTTCCTGTAAAACTTCCAGGAAGAAGTCCAGGATAATATACAAAATAGTTTTCATTCTTCGCAAGAGATTTATATAGAGTCTTTAGTTCAGCGCCGTTTGTCCCAGCGCCATTAATTATTACGATTAAATCTTTTTTCATTATTTAAACTGCTTATTAAAGCGAACGTCGTTTGTATAAAATGCACGAATATCGTTTAAGCCATATTTAAGCATAGCGATACGTTCAACTCCCATACCAAGTGCGAACCCTTGATATTTTTTAGAATCATACCCACTAGCTTCTAAAACATTATCATTTACCATTCCTGCTCCTAGAATCTCAATCCAGCCTGTTCCTTTACAGACATTACATCCTTTTCCGTTACAATTGTGACAGCTCACATCAACTTCAACTGAAGGTTCTGTGAAAGGGAAGTAAGAAGGTCTTAATCTGATTTCTCTTTTTTCTCCAAATAATTTTTTTGCTAGGATTTGAAGAGTACCTTTTAGGTCAGACATTGAAGTATTTGTATCAACTACTAATACTTCTATCTGCATAAATTGATGACTATGTGTTGCGTCATCATCATCTCTTCTAAATACCTTTCCTGGACAAATTATCTTAATTGGTCCTTTTTCCAAGTTATCTAACATTGTACGTACTTGTACTGGACTTGTATGAGTTCTAAGTAGTGTTTCATCTGTTATGTAAAAAGTATCTTGCATGTCTCTTGCAGGATGATTTTTTGGAAGATTTAACTTCTCGAAATTATATTCATCAATTTCAATTTCAGGTCCTTCCATTACTTCATAACCCATTCCAATAAATAAATCTTCAATTTCTTCTTGAATTTGAGTCATCAAATGAAGATTTCCTACTTCAAAAGATTTACCTGGCATTGTTACATCTATTTTTTCATTAATAAGCTGAGCATTAACTATTTCTTCTTCAAGCATCTCTCTTTGAGTTTCGACATAAGATAGAATAACTTGTTTAGCTTCATTAGTCATTTGTCCAAATTTTGGTCTTTCCTCATTAGGTAATTCTCTCATTAGTTTCATTACTTCACTAAAAGATCCTTTTTTACCTAAATACTTAGATTTGGCTTCATTAAGCGCATGCAGGGTTTTCACAATTTTAATATGCTCCTGTGCTTCTTTCTTGATTGCTTCTAGTCTCTCATTTGGGTTCATTTTATCTCACTCCTTTATAATAAAAAAAGTTTGTCCTATAAAAGGACGAACTTTATATCCGCGGTACCACCTTAGTTCTAGTATAATACTAGCTCTTATATCTTTTAACGCAAGAATTACGTGCGCAGTTAACGCCTCTAAAAGATGAATTCCCTAGATTTAATATAGAATACTTCCAGAAATGTATTCCTCTCTAAGATACTAAGTTTCTAAGTACTACTTCTTCGTCACCGATTTATACTACTGTATTATATATGATTAGTATTATTATTACAATAGTAATAACTCTTTTTTCACAGTTTTTTATCTTTAATGAATGATGTATTTAATCAATAAAATCAATATATTTTATACTATAATCATGTGAAGGTGTAGTATCTAATGTATGTAGTGTTACTGTATCAATTAAGTAGTAATCATATTCTAAGTAGTCTATTCCAGGAGTGCCAGCAGGATCATCCCATGTGACATCAAGATGATACCATATATCATCAATTAATACAGCATTCCACTGGTGATCCTCTGAACTAATTCTAAACGTAGGGATTCTTAATGCTCGGAGCATTATATCCACAGCATGTGCATACCCCTCACATACTGCATTACCATCGAATAAGACTCCAATTGCAGAATGGTCTGTATCACATGTATCAGACTCGTCATAACACAATATATCATAAACAGAGTTTGTTATGACATAATCATGTACTGCTTTTACTTTTTGTTCATCAGTCATTCCATCAATAATTATTGAGTCTAAAACCATTTCAATTTTTTGATTTAAGATGGCAATATCATTTGTTGTATAACCAACATCCAAAGTTATATTAATAGTTTCAGTGGAATATGAGTACGCAATAGTACGTGGAGAATAATAAGGATGAATATAACCTTCTATGTCAAATACTATTTCTGAAAATAGTGAATTATCAACAAATACTGTACAATCAATGGAAAAACTACAGTTGATTGTAAATTCAGTTTCTCCTGCATTATAAAATGTGTAAATATAATCATCATAGTCTGCATAATTAGTAATCGGTAAAGAGGTATCCACAAGATGCAAAGTGGGTACTGTGTAGAAATTAGCATATTGGTTTGTATATACGACATATGAAGTTAATATTTCATCAATATAATCAACTTCTAAGAATTTATAGCTTGCTTTTATGTTTAGCGTAACATCACTTTCGATAGCCGAAATATCAATCATTATCTTGCTTGTGGAAGGATTAAAAGATTCAAGAACAACCTCATCCCCATCGACTAATTCAACAAGATAGGTAACATCCGTTGCATCTTCATCCGAAGTCGTTAAATCAAATTCAAAGGTAATATTGTCATGCCCTGCATTAGAAATTAATGCATACGGCGCAATAGGTGTTCTTAATGTTGTTACCTGAACTATTTGTTCTTCGGTAGAACCAACTTGATAATCATTCATTTCAAATACTGCAGAAATATAGAATGTGTAGTCAGATTCTTGGGATAAATTAGAAATAATAACATCAAGATTATCAAGATCATCAATTATTAATGTGCTTACTTCATCTCCAGATTTCATAATGATTATTTCAAACGAAGTAACACTTTCAAAAAGATCTATTAAAGCAATATTTAAAGTCATTGATAAATCAGTAATTTCCAATACTGTAGTAGTAAATGAAGGCAATGAGAAATCTTCGTATGCAGTTGTAAAAACCGATGAATAATAATTGTTTTCAATATACTCAAGTTCTAATATATAGTATCCATCTATTTTTAGATTATAGCTTGCATTAAATTCTAAGTTGTCAAACAAAATATCATTATCTCCTGCACTTAGAATACTTTCTGATAAAACATTGTTATCATCATCAAACAGAGTCAAGGTAAGAGGAAAATCAACATTCATAATTTGATCTTCGTCTAATACAAAGCATTCTAAAAGAATCTCATTTTCTGAATAGTTGTATGTATTATCACACGTAACCTCAATGAGAGACTCATTCACTTTAAAATAGTTTTGGTATACAAAACTACCTCCTACAATTAGAACCAGTGAAGCAAATGTAGCTAATAAGATTTTTTTCATAGAAAATCAATCCTTTATTATTTCTCTGTTTATCTTATGTTAACATATTATTGTGTATATGTTTTGAATCACTAATATTTAATTTAAAAAGGTGATATCCAAATGGATTTTCACCTTTTATGTTGTTCTTTTTTATTTCTTTAAAAGTCTCAAAACACAAAGATTTTCAAATCCATCTTCAAAATACGAATTATTCGTTTCAAGCATATAGTTATATACTTTTTCGACATAATCTTTTTTAGTAATTACTGCTACTTCTAACTCATCATATTCATTTGATTTAATATCAAATGATACTTTTAATTTTCCTTTTTCTTTAACATAATCTACTTTTTTAGATGCTTCTTCACTTAATACAACTACTTCTTTTTCAAAAACTACATAGTGCATAAGCCCTTTTTCTTCTCCGTGTGCATATTTTACTAAACTTAATTTATTCATATTGTCATCTCCTCAAATTAATATATCTACACCTAATTATATATTTTTAGTCATCAGAAACAAATTGATATACTCATTGTTCAGCTTTATTGCATTTTTTTCTTCTCCATAAATTTCGAATCCTAGGCTTTTATAAAGGTTAATTGCTTTTTCATTTGAAGTAACTACTGAAAGATTTAGGATTTCTACTCCTTGATTAGAAAGATATTTTATTATACAGATAATCATTTCTTTACCGAGCCCTAATTTTCGGTATTTTTCTTTAACATACATACTATTTAAAGTAGCTATATGCTTAATCTTTTTTCTAGGGTTCATGACAGCTAGAGCTATTCCAATAATTTTTCCGTTTATAAATCCTCCAAATACAGCTAGATAGTTCTTATTAAGTCTATTTTGCCACATTACTTCATCGGATTTACTCTCTTCTTCAAAACTTGAACCAAAATTTGCAGGTTCTTTCTTTAACAGTTCTAATCTTGTTTCTTTGTATTGTTCTAAATCATCTATAGTTAATTTCCTAACGATTATTGATTTATCCATAATATCACCTCATATAAAGCTCATTATACATCAAATCAGTTGTTTTTCAGAAGGATTTTTATTCTAATTATCCGATTAATATCATTTCTTATGTTCCACAATGAGTTGTATACTTTTCATCATTGTTTTTTACGTTAATGTATTTTTCCTTATGGTTATACCCATAGTTAAATGGTTCATAAAGGCTATTCAATAGTTCATTAAACATTGAAAAATCATCTTCTTTAGAAGCTTTTATTAACGCTTCTTCTATTATACTATTTCTAGGTATAATAACGGGATTATGTTTTTTCATAATCTTAGTTGCATCTTCAATACTAACATTATCTTCAATCAACCTACGTTGCCATTTAACAATCCACTTAGTAAATCCTTTTGAATTATTCAGGATGATTTTTGATGATTTTGATAATGATAATTTTCTAAAAGTATTAGTAAAATCTTCTCCATGTAATTCCATTAAATCAAGTAATTCTTGAATTAATTCCTTATCTCTTGCCTTAGGTTTCAAAATCCCAATTTTAAGATCCATATTTTTTACCCAGCTTTTACTATACTCGTCTTGATATTTTGATAACTCATCATTGGCGATTTTAATAGCTTCCTCTTGATTTTCACTTAATAAATGTAATATTGATTCAGTAAATCTCGCAAGATTCCATGAACCAATATAGGGTTGATTACCATAGGCATATCTTTTGTTTACATCAATAGAACTAAATACTACGTTTGGATCATACACATCCATAAATGCACAAGGTCCATAATCAATTGTCTCTCCTGAAATTAACATATTGTCAGTATTCATCACACCATGTATAAATCCTACACTTTGCCATTTAGCAATTAATGATGCCTGATTTTTAATTACTTCTATTAAAAATTCAACATACTTATCTGGTTTATTATTAAGATGAGAATAATGTCTATTTATTGTATAATCTGCTAGTTCACTTACTACATCAAGACCATTCGCTCTAGCATGAGTAAATGTTCCAACTCTAATATGACTTCTAGCTACTCTTGCTAGAACTGATCCTTGACTGAGTTTTTCTCTCATAATTAGCTCATTTGTTTTTAATACGGCAAGACTTCTAGTTGTTGGAATATTTAAAGCAAACATTGCCTCGCTGATAATATGTTCTCTTAACATTGAGTATAATGTCGCTTTCCCATCTCCCCTTCTTGAATATGGAGTTACTCCAGACCCTTTTAATTGAAGATCATACCTAATACCTTCTTTAGTTACATGCTCACCAAGAACAAGCGCTCTACCATCACCCAAAGAACTTAAATATCCGAATTGATGACCTGAATATGCTTGAGCAAAACTATCATTATATCCACTACCTGTAGACCCACTCAAAAGTAATTTACCTTTTTCACTCTCTAAAAACTCTACACTTATTCCTAATTCTTCTGCTAGTTTTGTATTCAAAACAGCAATACTTGATTTATATTTATTTGATGGTACTATCTTTGAATACATCAAATTATGAAGTTTAAAATAACTATTATCGAAATTTAATCCACTCTCACTATTTTTCATCTAATCACCTCTTTTTAAAGATATTTCTATTATATATGCACCTTAATTAAATAACTACTAACTTGCTCTAAGTGATTTTCAATGTATATAAAAATAGGTAGAACATTTTTCAATGTACTACCTATTTAATTTAAATATTTTTATTCAATTCATTTGTAATAAATGAACTTCTTTTTATTACCAAATTGCTTATCTTTTAATCATTTTTCTTGCTAAAATTTCTGCTGCTTTAATTAATGGATAAGCTGCAGGAGACGCAGTCAACATTGGTTGAGTCCCTATTTGAGAACATAACAAGTCAGTTACAGTCATTTTGTTTTGGATAACAAATCCTAATACATTTGTAAGTTCTCCAGCACTAACTCCACCAACAATTTCTCCACCGATGATTAAACCATTGTTTCTAGTAGCGATTAGTTTTACTGATTGAGAATGAGGATTATTTAGTTTGCCTGGATGTCTATCTACACCTTTGAATGATGCTGATATGATTTTAAATCCTTCTTCTTTTGCTCTTTTTTCAGTCATTCCTGCTACACCAAATGTTGTATCACCAATATTTGTAGAATATATACTAATTGTACCGTTGAATGTTTTTATTGTACATAAATCGTATAAGTTCATTCCTGCTACACGTGCTTCAGCACAAGCTGTTGAAGCTAACATAACTGGAGTAATTTTTCCTGTAATAAAATCTCTTTTTTGTGCACAATCACCACATGCAAAAATATCAGCTTGGTGTGATCTCATAAAAGAATCCACTTTTATAAATCCTTGTTTATTACAACTAATTCCTGATTTTTTAGCTAATTCAATATTTGGATTGTATCCTATTGATAACACAACAGCATCTGCTTCAATTGTAGATCCGTCTGATAACAATAAACTACTTACATTTTTCGAACCTTTTATTTCTTTTACTGCAACTCCTGTTAATACTTTAACTCCTCTTTCTGCCAATATAGACTCAGCTATAATTGCAGATTCATCATCAAAAGCAGCTCCTAGTACATGAGGTTTCAATTCAATTAATGTAATTTCTTTTCCAGCTTTGTTCAATTCATCAGATAATTCAACTCCGATAAATCCAGCACCAATAACTGCTATTTTCTTTAGATTGGCTATTTTACTTTGGAAATTATCAAGATATACTTTATTCTTTGGTACTGTGAAAACATTTCCTAATTCAGTCCCTTTAATAAAATTAGGAATAAATGGAGTTGAACCAGTTGCGAATACTAATTTTTCGTAACTAATAGTAGTTCCATCAAGAGTATCTAAAGTATGTTCTGTAGGACGAACTTCTACAACAGTGTCAATTTTGATTTGCACTCCCATATTAATTAACCCACCATCAGGTAAAACATTATTATCTGTTTTGTTTAATGTACCAAATACGTAAGGTATACCGCAAGGAATCATTACTTGTTCTTCTTTTCTAATAACCATAACATTTTTTTCAGGATAATATGATTTTGATGTCATTGCTGCTACAAGTCCAGCTGCACTCCCACCAATAATTACTATATCCATAGCGATTTTTTTCATTTCCTTCATCTCCCATTTTTTTTATAGTAAAACCATTTTTATTATAACGCTATGTCCATTAAAAACAAGGTTATTTAATGTAATTATAATTAAGAGATTATTATACAAGTATAGTCTTGATACGTGATTAGAAAATCATTATTTCTAATCATATCTTGACATTTTTCTCATCACAGATTACATTAGTAATGTAAGAATGGAGGAGATTTTTTGTATCGACTTAAAATGTTACCCTATAAAAAATTAGTTTTATCACCAAATACTTATTATCACCTATCCAATGCGAATTTATACATTGGAGAGTTAAAAGGTATCTTGGATACAATTTCTAATTTGCCAATTATATTAAAATTAATAACTGTTGATGAAGCAAAATATTCTACTGAAATTGGAAAAATCACTTCAACTCATAAAGATATTTTTTTACGCAGTATCTATAAACCATTTAAAGATCCTGATGCATTGAAAATAAACAACTACATACATGCCTCAAATATTATATATAAAGATATACTAATAAATAAATCTATTAATAAGAACACTTTAACAAAAATTCAAGATATTATTGTTCCCAATAACTCTGGATATAGAAAATTACCTGGACTTAAAATCTATAATAAATATACTCATGATGTCATTCATGTTCCACCACAAAATAAAAATGCAATAGGAGCATTCTATGACAATCTATTAGATTATATTAATTCAGATAACGATGTTCTTGATCCATTAATAAATATGGCTATAATTCATTACCAATTTGAATGTATACATCCATACAAAGATGGGAACGGCCGTGTTGGTAGGATATTAAATGTATCATATTTAGTATATAAAAATAGATTAACCCGTCCTATTTTAGACCTAAGCAAATTTCTTTTAGAAACACAAGACCAATATTTTGAAATACTTTATAAATGTCACAATGATATAAGCTACTTAGAAGAATTTATTATCTACATCTTAAAAGCAATTACTGAAACTGCAAAATACACCATTAACCTGATCCACCAAGTAAATCGCTTATTCAATCTAACAAATGAACAAATAAAAAAACAATTACCCAAAA
This sequence comes from uncultured Candidatus Izemoplasmatales bacterium, assembly GCA_964456195.1. Lineage (GTDB taxonomy): Bacteria > Bacillota_I > Bacilli_A > Izemoplasmatales > Izemoplasmataceae > JAFGXW01. Next base: position 11,826 of record CAYVZR010000025.1, read on the forward strand.
TATATAGTGAACAACTAGTTCAACATATATATTTATTTATGATCACAAAAAACGATATTTTCAGACAATCCTTAAATCTATCAAGAACTACAGCTACAAAATATTTAAAGTTGCTAGTAGCTAACGGGTTCTTAGAAGAAACAAAAAAAGGAAAAGAAACAATATACCTTAATATACAATTGTATAATATATTTGAAAAATAAAACTGCACCCTCTTGTTCATAATTTCTTATGTTCAAGTTATTAGGTGCAGTTTTAATTTTAACCTGCTTTTCTTAAAAAGTTTAACGATACTATTTTAATATTTTTTGTTCAAATATCCAATACAATATTATACCGATATAAGGTATAAAGATAATTATTAAAGCCCAAATTATTTTATTCAAATTTTTCGTTTTACTACCTGTAATCAATAAATATAAAGAATAAATAACAAGTGCTAATAATACAATACCTAAAAGCCAATTAACAAAACCCATAATTTCCTCCTTTTGTTTCTGATTTATAGTATTCTACTAATATTATACCAATAATCTATGTAAATTCAAAACGTTATGATAACATTACAATAATTTTGGGATATCGTTATCGCCATTTTATTTGGCTTAAGACCATATATTTTAGTAGTAAAGAAGATTACTACTGATCCAAAGAAAAACGTTACCCAGAGCGCATTTTTAGTGCCAGATGCACAAATGGACATAAAACAATGCTGTAAACTCTAAATACTACCTCAATCTAATTACAGTTCATTAATATTATGATATAAATCCTAATATTTCCAATACTACAATATCTTGTTGAATAAGAGTAAAAATCTCTGCTTCTCCATCACCTTTTTGTGGACCGTACCATCCAAATTGAGCATGATTTCCACCGTTTATATTGTAAATTATAGTCTCACTTTTCACATATTTCAAACTATTATTAAAGCTTTCTTCATCCATTCCTAAATCATTTTCAGCCGTGATAATCATTACGTCTTTATCAGTTAGGTCCTTTATAGGATAACTACCAAGAAATACAATTTCATTAACAAGATTATTACCTGAAGATACAAGACTTCCAACTATTCCTCCGAGTGAGTGCCCAATAACAACATTATCTAGTTCTTTACTAAGAAACTTACTTGCATAGTTAGGAGTTAAAATTGCTAAATTAAATATTGGTTTTACTATTGTGACATTATATCCTTCTAAAGCAAGTCTTGAAGCAAGGTATTTATAACTTGCTGGTTCTACTAAACCTCCAGGTATAAATACTATTTGTTTAATAGGATTTGTAGTTGTGTATCTAATTTCATCAATATCTTCATGTATTGTAATACTAGTTAAGTCTAATAATGAGATATTGTCATCCATTTCATCCAAAGATTGATATGAATTTCTAGAATAAATAAATAGAGCAATAATTAATAATATGAACAATATTAATATACTTATGATAGTTCTTTTCAATATCTTAACTAATAGTGGTTTTTTCATAATTATTCTCCTAAATTATATATGATTTCATTCATTTTATTTATTAAATCAGTCTGAATTTTAGTATATGGGAAAAGAGCTGCATCATGTGGAAGATTTTGATAAATAAATAGTGATGTGTTTTGCGTGAAACGAGATTCAAATAATTTTATATCAGGATATAAAATATCATTTGTTCCTGTAAAAATCACAATATTCTTAAGATTTGACATATCATCATAAATTGGTGAACATTTAGGATTAACTAAATCATCATCTGCATACTCTTTTGATGCGGTTAATAAAGTATCATGCTTTAATATTGCATCATAAGGATCTATTTCTGATATTTCTTTATTTTCTAAAGACAAATCAACCCAAGGCGATAATAGAAAATGGGCTAAGAATTGCTTATTTTCTATATCTAAAAACATCTTTGAAACAACTAGAGCTAATCCTCCACCTGCGCTATCACCTAAGATGTAAAACTTATCATTTTTATATTCGTTCATTATTTTTATTATGGCGTTTGTTGTTTCTTGTGTTGTCTCTTCAAATTTACTTACTGGTGCAACTTCATAATCAATATAGTGAATATTACACGAGAGTTTTTTATTTAGAAGTTTTAGAAAAGAAAAATGAATTTTAGCACCTCTTTTCATATATGCTCCTCCATGAAGGAATATAATGTGATTACAATTTTCAGTGTTTAATAAAGAATAAACAGAAAGGTTACTCTTTGTAGTCAAAATAAATCTTTTTTTGGGAAAGTAATCTTTATCATTTCGTTTTTGTAGCTGTGAGGATAGAAGATCTTTTTTTGATAATTTGTAGTTTATTTTTAAAACAACATTGATTGCTTTTGAAAGTAAACCAGTTTTATTTACTATTTGTCTCATTCTATCAACTCCACATCCATTATGCTTTATGTCTTTCAATTATTATAACAAACTGTATTGTAAAACACAATTAAGCATAGGAAACTATGAAAAAGAAAGGGGGCATTTTTATACGGCTAAATATTCAATAGAATTTAAGAAGAAAGTAGTAAGTTTTTACAAAGAGAATGGTATTAGAGAAACTTTGAGGGTGTATACTATAAGTAATGAGAGTATTTATAAATGGTTGAGAAAGAGTGAAAGTAGGGATTTCATGAGAAAAACTTAAAGCTGAAGAAAAGAAGCCGTTGTTGCTGTTGTAGTTGAAGATCCAAAACCTACTATAGAAGATTTACTAACAGATATAAAAGTTTTATTAAAAAAATAATAACTTTTTCTTAAATAAAAAACAGACTATTAAAAAGTCTGTTTTTATTTATTTTGTGTTTCTTTTTAATTTTTAGGTTTTCTAATTAACTTTACTAAAGCATAAATAATTATAATGTTAAGAACAAGCATTCCAAACATGATTGGATCTTTTAGAAGGTTAACTGCATGTCCTAGATAAGGAATAGTTAAAACAACTTCTCCTTCGATATCTTCAAAAGTTATATCAACGACATTATTATTTACATCTTTCCAAATATCATAATCTCCCTCTTCTTTAATCGCACCAAGTGTTTTGTATATTACAGAATCACCACTACCTTGAATTTCTCCAATGTAGTGTGTTACTTCACTCTCTCTACCAAGCTCAGGTATGAAAACATTAAAAGTTATTGCATCTCTTACTTCCAAATCTTCTTCTTTTACTTTACGAATAATAATCATATCATTAGCCATTATATCTGGTTCCATACTAGTTGTAAGAACAACATAAGATTTATAACCAATTATATCTATAGTCTTTTGAGGAATGAATATCTCTAATAAGATATATCCTAAAACAACAATCACAATCAGGAAGAATAATCCGTTTAATATAAACTTTTTAACAAATTTCATCACAATATTATCCTCCTATTCAACTTCATCAATTACTACTTTTCTTTTATATATTATAACATACCAATAGAAAATTAGAATAATTATATGACTTACTGTTAAGAAGATAAATCCTTTGAGGAAAGATGCTGTATAGTATATTGATCCCATAAAGTCTGCATTTGAAATATACACTCCAATAACATCTGATTCATCAAATTGATTAAATACCACTTCATCATAAGTCGCTTCAACTAATGAAGAATCTAAATCAGCACTAATAACTGTTTCAACCCAATTTTCATCTAGAGAAAAGTCTCCACTTATTACAACTTGTTCACCAATCTTTAATTCGTTTATGTCCAATTCTTCAATACGCACTACTCCGACTTTTAAATCTTGATTAATATCTTGATCTGGTAAGATTGCACCAACATAATGTTTATTCAATATATTAAATTCGTAATCATTATCTGCCAAATGTAAAAACATTATAAATACATTTGCCAGTAAAAAGATTCCCAATACAAAAAAGCCAATCCAAACATAACTAATTTTGTTATGTTTAAATTGATAGTTTAGTTTTTTGCATATATTTTTATAAATATTTTTTAATGATTCCATTTTCATAATAATCACTTTTTTCTATATGATTTAAATCTCTTTTTTATCTTTTCCATTTTTCATTAAATACACAATACCTGCAATAACACCGATATTAACTACTATAGCAGCTATACCAAATGGACTTTTTACAAACTCCACAACGTATCCTAATTTTGGGACATTGAACATGTATTCTCCAAGAATATCATCACTATTTAATACCCAAAAATCTGGTGTATAGTCAGCTGAGTTTACAAAATAAGGATGTGTTCTTATAATTAAATTATCACCAGTACCTGTCATTGAATACACGTAGTGAGTAACAACTTCTTTTTCTCCATCATAATTAATATCAGCTCTAAAAGTGATAATATCATCAACTTCTAAGTTTTCAGTATCAGCTTTTTTAACTACAACTAAGTCGTTTACTTTCAAAACAGGTTCCATACTATTAGTAACAATTACATAAGGTTTAAATCCAAAAACTTTGACAGATTGATCTGGCAAAAATAGACCTATAACAATATAAATTATTAAAACTCCAGCAACAAGAAAAAATAGTCCTGTTTTAATATAACTCGAAATATTTGATTTTTTTGTTGGATTATCCATTTTAACCATTCCTCACATATTTAATTATCTAATTAATTCTAATCTACCTGTTCCATCTTGTTGCCATAAGCTATTTGCAGAATAGTATACAGAAGCAAAATTATTCCACCAATTCAAGTCAATTGCATTAACTAGAGTTGCATGGATACCAGTAGTATTCGTTGGTTCGGTAGTTGTTGTATTAAACATTACATTAGAATAATAAGTATTTACTAAATTTGTTGTTGTTTCTTTTTCAAGTCCTACAGCAGAACCAATATACTTTGTATCTTCATATAAAGTTCCTGTATAGAATGAATCAGTAATATTAGTTCCTATAGTACTGTTATTGTTACCTATGAATCCACCAGTGTATCTATCTGATTTATATGTAATTGAAGTGTTTGATAATGTAACAGTACCTTCAGCTGTATATTCAACAATAGCTCTAGTAATACTTGTTGTTGTTGAAGCAGATGTTCCTAAGATACCACCAGTATTTGATCTTTTGCTATCAGAAGCTACAAATCCTTGAAAATCAATATCTTCTATTATTACTGTACCACTACCAGATAAGATACGACTAATAAGACCACCAGATCTTTTACCTTCGTTTAATACAGTAACATCTGTTGCTTTAATATTTCTAATAATTAAATCAGCGCCACCCTTTACAGTAGTAACAAGTCCACCAGCACCATTTTTGGTATTGGCAATAAGTTCAACGTCGTTTAGAGTAATATTTTCGATTAAGTTTCCAGCATTTTTTACATTACTTGCAAACACACTTGCTTCTAAGTCAGAATTATTAAAGAACCAATTACTAAATCCCATTTTGAAATTATCTACTGTCACATTTTTTATAGTAGCTCCATCTATCTGTGAAAATATACTTACACGTACAGAACTAGTATCTGAAGAAGTCACTGTAATATTACTTAAAGTATAATCTCTACCATCAAACTCTCCTTTAAATGTATTGCTGTCATAAGATGAGTTATAATCCCAAGTGAATGAACTAAAATCTAGATCATTAGCTAGATGATATTTGTCAGTAGCTGAACTTGTTGATGAAGTAGCAAA
>CAYVZR010000026.1:0-16521 GCA_964456195.1 uncultured Candidatus Izemoplasmatales bacterium
AGAATTATGTCTTTTTATATATTTTTTTTATTCTTTTCTATAACCACATTTTTTTGTTTCTTGACAAATAATTCCACCCTTATTATCATCAATCAATAGACTACCACAATCCGGGCATAATTCTCCCGTGGGTAATCCAAATAACATGTTTTTACAAGCTGGGAAATTATTGCAAGCATAAAATTTCTTTCCTTTATTTCTTCCACTTTTTGCAGTACGTTCTACAATTTCGCCTTTTCCACATTTTGGACATTTAACTCCAGTAGATACCACTATAGGTTTTTCATACTCCTGTGGTTTTATGTGCTTACAATTTGGGTAATCTCCACACGCTTCAAAACTACCAAATTTAGATGTTCTAAAAACCATTGGAGATCCACATACAGGACAATTTTCACCAGTAAATTTAGGAGCAATTTTATCCATATTTACATTTGCGTTTTCTACCATTGGAATAAATGATTTGTAGAATTTAGATATTATATCAGTTTGGTTTTCTTTTCCCGTTGTTATCTCATCAAGAACCTTTTCCATTCTCGCTGTATAATCAACACTGATTATTTGTCCAAAGAACTCATCTAATTTTTCTATTGTTAATGAGCCTTGCTCAGTAGGAAAAAATTTCTTTTCAGTAAGAGTTACATACTTTCTGTTTTTTATAGTTGAAATAGTTTGTGAGTAAGTTGAAGGTCTACCAATTCCTAAATCTTCCATTTCTTTTATAAGTCTAGCTTCACTATATCTAGCTGGTGGTTTAGTGAAATGTTGAGTTTTATCAACAGATTCTGGAACCAGTTTAGTTTTTTCCTCAAGTGGAGGTAAAATACCTAAATCAACTTTGTCATATTTACCATATACTTTCAAATATCCATCAAATACTAAGTCTTGTGCTGATGCTTTGAAAATAGCGTCATTGTTAGTAAGTTCAACTGTTTTAGTACTAATCACAGCCGGAGCCATAAGTGATGCAATTGTTCTTTCATATATAATAGTATATAAGTTAAACTCATCTTTTGATAAGTACTTCTTAACAGTGTTTGGACTTCTAAAAACATTTGTTGGTCTTACTGCTTCATGAGCATCTTGAATTTTTACTCCATTTTTGACAGATTTTTTTACCTTACCAATATATTCTTTTCCATAAGTTTCATCAATATACTTGATTGCCGGGTTTGTGAAAGTATTACTAAGTCTAGTAGAATCTGTACGCATATAAGTAATAAGTCCTACAGTCTCTTGTTCTAAATCCATACCTTCATATAACTTTTGTGCAATTAACATTGTTTTTTGAGAACTGAAATTCAATCTAATTGATGCTTCTTGTTGAAGAGATGAAGTCGTAAAAGGAAATTTTGCTTCTCTATTTCTCTTTTTATCATTAATACTCGAAATACTAAACTCTCTGCTTAATGAATCAAGTAAATCATTCGTTTGAGATTCATTAGTAAGTTTCACAGCTTTATTTTTATATTTCACAAGATCTGCAGTGAATCCAAGAAATTCAGCTTTAACTTTCCAAAATTCTTCTTCAATAAATGCATTTATCTCTTTTTCTTTATCTACAATTAATTTTAAAGTTGCACTTTGAACTCTACCAGCCGATTTCGATTTAATCTTGTTTTGAAGTAATTTTGATAATTTGAAACCGATAATTCTGTCTAGTATTCTTCTTGTTTCTTGAGATGACACTAGTCCTAAATCAATTTCACGAGGTACTTCAAAGGCTTTAACGACTGCACTTTTAGTGATTTCATTAAAAATAACTCTCTTAGTGGGAATATTTGCTATTTCCAATACTTCTTTTAAATGCCAGCTTATTGCTTCTCCCTCCCTATCAGGGTCGGTAGCAAGATAAACTTCAGTTATTCCTTTTAATGCGCTTTTTAATTCTTTTACAACTGCTTTTTTCTCTTTTATAATCACATATTTTGGAGCGAAGTTATTTTCAATATCCAGCCCAAGTCCACCAACACCACTTATTGCTAAGTCACGAATATGTCCTTTTGAACTAAGAACAAGAAATTCTTCTCCTAAATATTGTTCAATTGTTTTTGATTTACTGGGTGATTCCACTATTACTAATTTAGTCTTCATGTAGTCTCCTCCTCTTTTCTATATATTATATACACATTGTTTTCGACATTGTCAAGTGACTCTATTCATTATATATATACATATATATAAAATAATTTACTTTATTTTTTTATAACAAACGTCATTCTATCTTTTCCTTGGAGGTCCTTTTTCTGGATAATTTCTACATCTTTAAGATTCTTCTTAATTATTTTTTTAAGTTCTTTAGCTTTATTGAACGCATGTTCAAAAGCAATTATATATTTATCATTAAGGATGCTTTCAGCTCCCTTGATGATTGTTCTATAAAAATCAAGCCCATCTTCTCCTCCAAATAATGCAAGAGATGGTTCGTTATTTTTAACAAGGCCTTCTACAAATTCTCTATTTGGAATGTATGGAGGGTTTGAAACTAAAACATCAAATTTTTTACCTTCAAGAGGAGCAAGCATATCTCCTTGTAAAAAAGTAACATTACTTTTTAGTATTTTATTGTTTAATCTAGCTACTTTTAAAGCTTTATCAGAAATATCAGTAGCAGTAACTTTCATATTAGGTTCTTCAATATCTAAGGTGATTGCTAAACATCCAGACCCTGTTCCTATATCAACAACCTCAACTTCTTTGGAATCAAATACATCTTCATAGATAATCAGGATATTTCCAAGAAGTTCTTCTGTTTCAAATCTCGGAATTAAAACATCCTTATTCACTACGAATGTGTGTCCATAAAAATCTTGAGTTCCAATAATATGTTGCACGGGGATATTCTTAACAATATATCTGTCTACTCCATACAAAAACTCTTGGTAAAGATCATCTGGCATATCTTCTTCCATAGATAACAATAAATCTGCGCTATCCATTTTAGCGAAGTGCATCAAAAGCAATTTCACTCCTGAATCCTCTTTTTGATTATCTAATGCATATTGTTCATTAATTCTTAATATTTCCTTATAACTTGGCATAATACCACCTCTTAAAAACATGCAAAGAAGAGCTTCAGCTCTTCTTAATGTTCTTTATTTTCCTGCTAGTTTTCTTTTAACTTCTTCATTAATTAACGCTTCAACTATCGGTTCTAATTTACCTTCCATAACTCTTTCTAATTGTATTATTGAGAAACCGATACGATGATCCGTAACTCGGTTTTGAGGATAATTGTAAGTTCTAATTTTTTCACTACGATCTCCATTACCGATTTTGCTTCTTCTTTCGTCGCCTTCTTTATCAAGTTTATCTTGAATCATTTTATCATAAAGTCTAGCTTTTAGGATTCTTAACGCTGTTGCTTTATTACTGTGTTGGCTTTTCCCATCCTGACAAGTAACTATTAACCCAGTTGGAACATGTGTAGCTCTAACAGCAGAATCTGTAGTGTTAACAGATTGTCCACCAGCTCCACTTGATCTATATGTATCAATTCTGACATCTGACATCTTCATTTCTACTTCAAAGTCTTCTGCTTCTGGAATAACTAAAACCGTCGCAGTTGATGTATGAACTCTACCTTGTGATTCAGTTTGAGGAACTCTTTGTACTCTATGTGCACCAGATTCATATTTCATAAATGAATATACATGATCTCCAGATATAGTAAATTCTATTTGAGAAAATCCTCCAGCACCCGATTCTTCTGAATTAGAGATTTCAATATTCCAATTTTTCAGTTCCGCGTATTTAATATACATACGGAATAAATCGCCAGCAAAAATATTAGCTTCACTTCCTCCAGCAGCCCCTCTGATTTCAACTATTACATTTTTAGCATCATTTGGGTCTTTTGGAATTAGTAATACTTTTAATCTTTCTTCAATTTTAGGAAGTCTTGGTTTGATTTCATCATATTCCATATGAGCCATTTCTACTAGCTCAGGATCTTCTTCATGCATCATTTCTTTTAAATCAGAAATGGTATTTTGCACTTCCTTGTATTCTGCATATAATTCAACAACAGCTTCTAAAGATTTCTGTTCAATAGATAATTCTGTCATTCTTTTTATATCGGACACAATGTTTGGATCCATTAACTGATTATTGATATCATTATATCTTTTTGTCATTTGATCTAATCTATTTATCATATATATCACTCCGGACTATATTATATTACAACAATACTTTATTTTCAACTAAGAACAGATTTCATTTTCTTAACTCTTCTCAAGTAAAAAATAAACCAAGCTGTAAGAATTACACCTTTAGCTATACTTGAAATTGATACAACCCACCAAATACCTGCGAATCCAAGTGATACACTAAACAACATTGCAAAAGGAATTCTTAATCCATTACCTATAATTCCAACACTTGATGGAATCTTTGTTTTACCAAGCCCATTGAATGCTCCTGCAGTTGTTAATTCAACTATCATGAATAATTGAGAGAAACTCAAAATTTCTAAATACGTTTTTCCAATAGCTAAAGTGCTTTCTGTATGAAAGAAAATACTAAATAGCTGTTCTGCGAATACAAATAATACTATATTAACTACTATTCCATAAGGTACAAGCAATTTTAAAGCTGTGAAGTATCCTTTTCTAATTCGATCATGTTTTAAAGCTCCAAAGTTTTGTCCTACAAAACTAGCAAGAGCTACTTGGAAACCTGAAGCTATCATCCAAGCCAAAGCTTCAATCTGACTACCAACTCTTTGAATAGCCATAACTGATGCACCATAGGATACAATCATTATCCCAAGTACAATACTTATTGAAGTAAATAGCATACTTTGGATTCCTATAGGAAGACCGATTTTTAATATTTGTTTGAAGTACTTAAATTCAAAATATTTTTTGGGATTAATAGTAAAGGGTCTATGCTTACTAAAATAAAATACAACATAAATACACAATATAAATGTTTGGGCAATTACAGTAGCAATAGCTGCTCCCTTAACTCCCATTCCAAGTCCAGGCAATACTGATCCAAATACATTCACTTTTTCTAAAATAAAGAATGGATCTAGCACAATATTTAAAAACAATCCAGATGATGTAATAAGTAAAGTATTTATTGTTTTTCCAAGTCCATCATTTACTCCATTAAAGAAGTTTACCATGAACATTGAAATAACAAACATTGATACTACTTTAAGATAGCTGGTAGAATATTCTAACACGTTAGCACTATCTAAATTGAATAAATCCATATATAAATCCGAACCTAAATATCCTAATAATGAATATACTATTGCGAACAATAACATAAGAACAAAGCCACTATTCCCGTATTTTGTAACAAGATTCATATCATTTTTACCAGCAGATTGGCTAATCATAACTGATGTTCCAATCTTTGCAAGTAAAATAAGCCCAAATCCAAACCACATATAATACCCAGCAGTTCCAACAGCGGCTATTGCTTCATCAGGATTTAGTCCCATACTTCCTACTTTTCCAACCCAAAACATATCAGTTAAATTATATGCCATTTGAATAATACTTGTGAACAAAGTTGGGATAGCAACAATCAATAATTTTTTTACAATACTTCCAGTTGTTAAATCTATTTTTTTCTTCATTTTTAGCCACCTATTTTTCATCATGAGAATTATACCATTTTCCTATAAAAAAAACTACAATTTTGTTTCAAAAGTTAAAACCCTTATGAATCATTTTTAAATAATCATATAAAATCATTTTTAATTAAACCCATATATGATTTATTAGCTACTAAAAAATACGGTTAATGTCTCTTTTTAAATTGCATAATCAGTTATATATCAAATCAAAATCTATATTGATTAACATCAAAAACAACAAGACCAATGTCGGTCTTGTTGTCAGTATTATAAGTTTTATTATTATTTTATGGTTTGCTAATCTAAATCATCAATAGGTGAATTATTTTCAGATTCTATATTTCCAAAATAACTACATTGTTTATTAAATGATAGTCTAAATCCATCGGGTTTTGTTGCTCCTTGACGGTTTTTAGAAATGATAATATCTACTTGATCTGGACGATTAGTGTCTTTTGGATTATAGTACTCATCTCGATAAAGGAATAAGATAATATCTGCATCCTGTTCAATAGACCCAGAATCACGTAAATCGGCCATTACTGGTATTTTATCTTCTCTTCTTTCTACACCACGAGAAAGCTGAGATAAAGCAATAACAGGTATTTTTAGTTCACGTGCTATTTCTTTTAAAACTCTTGAAATTTCAGAAACTTCTTGAACTCTATTAACAGTAGGATTAGATCCACTTAATAATTGTAGATAATCTATAATTACTAAATCAAGTTTATTTTCTTGAACAAGTTTACGACATTTTTGTCTCACTTCAGTTATTTTTACAGTTCCAGCGTCATCAAACATAATATTTAACTTTGAAAGGCTTTCTTGTGCTAGGTTCAATTGTTGCCATTCTGTGCTTGATAATTGTCCTGTTCGTATTTTAACTCCATGAATTCTTGATTCTGAGCTTAACATTCTACTTACTAGTTGATCGCTCCCCATTTCTAAAGAGAAAAATGCAACGTAAGGTTTTTTGTCCATTTTTGCAACATTTGTTGCGATATTCAAAGCAAAAGCTGATTTACCAATTGATGGTCTAGCTGCAATAATCATCAATTCTGAAGGCTGTAATCCTAATGTATAATGGTTAAGTTCGTTAAACCCGGTATCTAGTCCTGTGATTTTTCCGACATTATCTTTCATACTTTCAGTTTTAGTAATTACTTCTTCAGCAACTACACTTATTGAAACAAAGTCCGTTGTTCTTCTTTCCTTTGCTATATCAAAAATAAGTTTTTCTGATTCATCAACAAAATTAGCTGTATCATCAGCAGCATACCCATCTTCAACTATTTTACGTGCTGCATCCATAATTTTTCTTGTTACTGATTTATCTTTCACTATATTAATATAGTTATGTAAATTTGCTATTGATGGGACTGCATTTATTAACCCTAAAATGTAATCAACTCCACCTGCATCTTTAAGTAATTCCTTAGTTTCCAAGATGTTAGTAAGGGTTGTGTAGTCTATCTCTACTCCGGTTTGGAATAATTCCACCATTGCAGTAAAAATAACCTTATGTCTATATGCATAAAAATCATCAAAAATCAATTTGTCGACTAATGTTTTTATTGTTCCAGGGACAACAAAAATACTTCCCAATACTGCTTGTTCTGCCTCGAGATTATGAGGAGTTATTTTTTCCATATTATCCCTCTATTCTTCTACAACTAATACTTCAATTACTGCTGTTACGTCTTTATGAAGCTTTACATCCACATTATAATTACCAAGTGCAGATATATCATTTTTTAATTGAATTTTACGTTTATCAATATCTAAATTATTTTGCTTCTTAAACTCACTAGCAATTTGTTTTGAGTTTATTTTACCAAACAATTTACCATTTCCACCGATTTTAACAAACACTTTTACAGGTACACTCTCGATTTTTTCTTTTAAGGCTTTCATTTCTTCAAGAAGTTTTCTTTCTTTTTCTTCTTTTTTAGCTTTTTCGATCTCGATAGATTGCATATTTTCTGTAGTCGCTTCAATTGCATTCTTTGATGATAATAAGTAATTACCATACCCTGCTGCAACGTCTATTATTTCACCTTTTTTTCCTCTTCCTTTTACATCTTTGATTAATATTATCTTCATTGGTTTTTCCTCCTGGATAGCATCGTTAATGAATTCGATTAACTCCTTCTTAACATTATCTATTTCTTTAGTTTCTATTTGAGCACCTGCATTATTCAGATGTCCTCCACCATTAAATTTCTCCATAATTACTTGAACATTAAATCCTTCTAAACTTCTAGCACTAATTCCAACCATTCCATCTTCAAAGTATCCAAGAGCGAATGATGCAACTGTATCATCAATTTCAAGCAGCATGTCTGCAACTTTTGCCAGTAAATTTCTCGTTGTTGGTATATTATTCGGAACTATTACAAGCGAGAATTTAGAATGGATGACTTCAGCTATTGACAACAATTGTGATTTTAGTTGAATTTCTTCTAAGCCCTCTCTAAGTATTGTTTTCACTTTGAAGGTATCAGCACCAAATTTTCTTAAAATCGCAGCTGCTTCAAATGTTCTAGATCCTGTTCTATATATAAAATTATTTGTATCTACCATAATTCCAGATAACATTACTGTAGCTTCAAATTGATTAATTTCAACATCTTTAGATGCTAAATCAATCATTTCAGTAACTAGCTCTACACTACTAGATGCATAGGGTTCAATATGACTTATTAGTGCATTAGGCACGGCATCTGATAATTTTCTATGATGATCGATGATAACCAATTTCTTAGTTTTAGAAATGACTTTTGCTTCAAGAGTCTGTCCGAAAGAATGATGATCAACTAGAATTAGAAGATCTTCTCTGTTGATGAAGTCAAGTGCTAAATCTGTCGAAATAATATGATCTAAAAAGACAACATATTCATATTCTATTAATTGAATAATCTTTTTAACTGTTTTATCTGAGCCATCTATATCTAGTACAATATATGCTTCTTTGTTAAAAGTTTGAGCTAATTTTAAAATACCCATTGCGGCACCAAGTGCATCTGTATCAGGATGGATATGAGGCATAATAAATACTCTATGACTTTCTTCAAATAATTTTTCTAACTTTTGAATGTTAATTCTTGTAGTAATTCTTGTTCGTTTTTCAGCAGTATTAGTATTACCACCAAAGTAACGTAAATCATTACCTTCAATATTCACTACTATTTGATCCCCACCACGTGATAAGGCTAAATCTAAAGCGTCTTCAGCGATATCTCCAAGTTTATTAAATTTGATATTAGCACAAGCTATCCCACTACTAAGCGTAACTAATAAATCATTTTCTTTTGAAATTTCAGAAATTTCACTTAAAATCCCAAACTCATTTTCTATTAGATCAACTAAATTTGTTTTATTCATTACAGCAATCAATTTAGCATTAGCAATTGGAATTAAATAGAATCCAAATTCTTCTGCCCAATCTTCAAGTACTTTCAAATATCTTCCTTGTATATAACTTCTTTCAGATACGTCTAAAACACTGATCGCATCATCTAAATTGTCTAAATTTAAAACAGCGATAACATCTGTCGAATCATCGTATTTTCTCTTCGTCTCTTCTCTTTCCGACACTTGTGTTAAGTATAGAATTAGATTTTCAAAATCAAATTCTACTTCATACTCATGAGTGTATATTTTAAGAATCAGAACCTTTTCTGGTTGTTTACTAATAAGATTATTAAACAGGTCTGTAGATAAAGTTTCAATATTTCTCTTAATAAGTACATTCTCGAAAATATCTTTTGCACAATTGTTTGCCCACTTAATTTCTAGTGATTCATCAAACAATAAAATTCCTAAAGGCATTTCTGCGATAACTTTTTTCTCAGCTATATCTTTTCTATTAACTAAGTTTTGAGTATCTTTAAGTTTTTTTGATAACCATGTAATTTTTTGATCTTTGCGACGGTAATAAAAAATTTGAAAGTATGCATTAGCCATAATCAAAAATACTATTCCGGATAATACTAAAACAAAAACACTATTATCTTTAAAAATAATAAATGTAATTAATATCAAAGTTACTGAAATTGGTACTAAAACTTTAAATAGCGTTTTCACATAATCACCTCAATTTGTCTTAATAATTATATCATAATAGGGCTAAATTTCAAAGATAATCGATTGAAAAATATTTAAATAAAAAAGACTCAATTAATGAGTCTTATTCTTTAACAAATGGTAATAAAGCCATGTGACGTGCACGTTTAATAGCTACACTTAATTCAGCTTGATATCTCGATTTAGTTCCGGTAACACGTTTAGGTAAGATTTTACCTCTATCACTAATAAATCTTTTAAGAAGATCTACATTTTTATAATCTATATATGTAATTTTGTTATCAGTGAAATAACATCTTTTTTTACGTTTTTTACGGAATCCTCCAGGTCTTGCCATTTTACATTCCTCCTTTTAGAATGGTAAATCATCCTCAGCTACATCTATTGTAGGAGTTGATTCTTGTTTCTTTGGTTTTTCATAATCATTTTTTTGATAACTTCTTTGATATTCTTGAGAACCATATTCTTCATTATTACTATTTCCTTGACTTTTAGGTTCTAAAAATTGAACGCTATCACAAACAACTTCAGTTGTGTATTTTCTGATCCCATCTTTGTCGTCGTAAGAACCTGTTTGTATTCTACCTTCGACACCTATTAGGCTACCTTTTTTTACAAAACGAGCTAAATTTTCAGCTTGTTTTCTCCAAACAACACATTGAATAAAGTCAGCTTCTCTTTCTCCAGAAGCTCCTGCGAAAGTTCTATTTACTGCAAGAGTAAATTTTACTACTGCAATATTACTTGAAGTATATCTTAATTCAGGGTCTTTTGTTAAACGGCCAACTAAAATAGTACGATTGATCATAAAATCACTCCTTATCTTTCATCTTTTAAAATTAAATAACGAATAACAGCTTCTCTTATTCTTACAATACGGTCGAATTCAATTCTAGCTTCATCGTTAGATACTACGTCTAAAATTACGTAATAACCTTTTTTATGCTTTTCGATTTCATAGGCTAGATCTTTTGTACCCCATTCGGTTACCTTTGTTATCTCTGCACCACGAGATGTAAAAATAGCGTTTAATTCTGCAATTAAAGCCTTTCTATCATCTTCTAATACAGTAGGTCGAATGATGTACATAATTTCGTATTTTCTCATTTTATATACCTCCTTTTGGTCTATTGGCTGCATAACAGCAAGGATGAGTTTTCACTCACGTTGAATAATTATATCACAGTTGTTTTTCAAAGTAAACTCTTTAATCCTAAATGTTATATATAATATATAACCCTCATAGTGTATCATACATGTTGTATTTTGTAACCTATCATAAATGCTTTATTTCTATATAAAATAAGTGGTAAACTTTCAATATAAGCAGGAATTGATTATTTTGTTATTCTTAATTAATTCTTTCGATTATATTTTTATGGGAACTATAAAAACCATTTTTTGTTCATCCATTTATAATTAATATGGCATTGAAAAAGTGAAACTGTATATGTTTCACTTTTTCATTTCTTTAAAGTTGGTTTAATTCTTTTCTTACTAGGTTAAGAGCATAAATTGTTGCTCTTTTTCTTATCATTTCTCTATTTCCATTAAATATCCTTTTATATGTTTTTGTATTACCCTTATAATTAATTCCAAAAAATACAAGCCCAACTGGTTTTTCTTTTGTTCCACCAGTAGGCCCGGCTATACCTGTTACTGAAACACATACATCAGATATAGTCTTGTTGTATAGATTATCTACCATCTCATAGGCACACTCAATACTCACTGCTCCATGCGTATTAAGGGTGTTTAATGAAACACCTAAATACTTTACTTTAGCTTCATTACTATAAGTAACTATGCTTTCAGCAAATACTCTTGATGAGCCATTTACACTTGTTATTGAGCCTGCTAAAAGTCCACCTGTGCAACTTTCCACCACAGAAATTATAAGTTTCTTTTTTGTTAATGATTCAACAATAATACTTTCTAATGTGTCATTCAAATCTCCGTATATATACTCTTCAAACTTCTTCTTAAACTGATTCATTGCACTTTCTAAATCAATTATTTTATTAGAAGTAAAAACATATTTGATTTCTCCCACACTTGCATAGGGAGCAATATTAACATTTGGATGAAGTTCATAGAACCCTATTAATGCTTTTTCCATAACTGATTCACCAATTCCAACCATTCTGAATCCTTTTGAATAAAGTCTAATTTTTAATTTCTTTTTCAAATATTCAATTGATTCCTTTAACATCGGTAACAATTCGTGGGGAGGTCCAGGGAATAAAATAATTGTTTTTTCTCCTTTAGAAAATATAACTCCCGGAGCAGTTCCAAGATCATTGTGCAAAATGACGCTTTTCTTAGGAAAATATGCTTGTTTATTATTCGTATCATCCATTTTTAACCCTATCTGGTCAAAGTACTCATTAATTCCTTTTAGCACTTCTTGATTGATGCTAGCATCAACCCCAAAATAATCAATTACAGTTTCTCTTGATATGTCATCTATCGTTGGCCCAAGTCCTCCTGTAAAAATGATTAATTCTTCATCTATAAAATCGAGTATCTTATAGTATTCTTCTTTTTGATCATCGATAACAAATGATCTATTTGTATCGATGCCGATTTGATTTAACATTCTTGAAATTGTAGCCAAATTCGTATTGACAGTTTTTCCTGTTAGGACTTCTTTTCCAACTGTAATAACTGCTGTTCTCATAATATCACTCCTCAAGTATTTTTGCTGTTCCTCCTACAAATACAGTTTGAACTTTCTCGTTTCTAATTGTTAGTTTTGTAATAATCTCAGACGGAAGACCCATACTGTATCCTTGCCTTAATATCCACTTTGTTTTTTCTTTATCAACATAATTGTTTAAATAACATCCAAGTGCTCCATTGCTTGTACCAGTTGCGCTCTCTTCATCAATACCAACAATAGGAGCGAAATTTCTTCCATAGGCATCTGCATTTTTGTCATTTGTCAAACTAAAACAATGTACTCCAATTACTTTGTACTTACGAGATAAATCAACAATCTTATCAAACATAGGAGATAATGAATTCAACGTTTTGATACCCTTAACAGGTATGAAAATTTCTTTCATCCCTGTTGAAAGAATTCTAATAGGAAGTTTTCTGTCTACAAATTCTTTTTCAACAAAACAATCTTCTATTTCGTCAGGATCAATGTACTCACCGTATATTGGTGGGACTTGTTCCATATAAATTAAGTCTTTCCGAATATCTAATTTTAAGATACCTGCTTTAGTTTCTTGTGTATAAAACCCCTCCTGGAGCATCTCTAAATCTCTAAGTAAATTAAAAGTAGCAACGGTTGCATGCCCACATAGGTTCACTTCACTAGTAGGTGTGTAAAATCTTACTCGAAAATCTGCATTTTCACTATTTAAGACAAAAGCTGTCTCAGAATAATTGATTTCTTTTGCTATTTTTTGCATCTCTTCTTCGCTTAAAACATTTGCGTTAATTACAACTCCTGCCTTATTCCCACCATGTTTTTCTTTAGGGAATGCAGTAAGCCGGTAAATCTTGGGAATCATGTAACCACCTACTAATCTATCATATCTATATTTATTTTATCATACAATTAGAATGTAAACTATACAAAAAAAAGCACAAATGTGCTTTTTTACTAAACATTAAATCTAAATAGCAATACATCTCCATCTTTTACAATGTACTCTTTACCCTCTGATCTAGATTTACCAGCTTCTCGAGCGCCTAACTCACCACCATATTTAACATACTCTTCATATGGAATTGTTTCTGCTCTAATAAATCCTCTTTCAAAATCGCTGTGTATTATACCTGCACACTGAGGTGCTTTCATACCTTTTCTAAAAGTCCAAGCTCTAACTTCATCTGGACCTGCGGTAAAGTAAGTTTCCAATCCTAAAAGTTTATAACTTCTTTTAATTAATTTGTTTAACCCAGATTCAACAATTCCAAGGTCCTCTAAAAACATTTCCTTCTCATCGTCATCTAATTCTCCTAGTTCAGCTTCAATTTTAGCACTTATTACTACGACTTCACTATTATCTTTAGTTGCGAATTCTTTGATTTTCTTAACATATTCATTATTTGAAAAATCACTAATTTCATCTTCAGATATATTAGCTACATAAAGCATTGTCTTTTGTGTAAGAAAATTGAAATTCTTAATAAAAGCTAGCTCACTTTCAACAAATTTAATAGTTCTAATTGGTTGATTATTCATCAATGTTTCACGTATATTAGATAGTATTTTATACTCATAAACTGAGTCCTGGTCAACTTTTAGTTGTGCCTTTTTCAGAATCTTTGGAATTCTTTTATCTACTACCTCTAAATCCGCAAAAATCAACTCTAAATTCAATATTTCTATGTCTCTTACTGGATCTACAGTGCCATCAACATGAGTAACATTATCATCATCAAATGCTCTAACAACATGAACTATTGCATCTACTTCTCTAATATGGCTTAGAAATTTATTTCCAAGTCCTTCACCCTTTGAAGCACCTTTTACTATTCCTGCAATATCTGTAAATTCAAATATTGTTGGAATCGTTTTTTTCGGTTTTGCTATTTCTGTCAATTTATCAATTCTATCGTCTGGTACTTCTACTACTCCTACGTTTGGATCTATAGTAGCAAATGGGTAATTTGCAGCAAGTGCTCCTGCTTTTGTTATTGCATTAAATAATGTCGATTTACCAACATTTGGTAATCCAACTATTCCAGCGGTTAAACCCATATTATCAACTCCTTTAAGCTTACATAATTATACTTTTTTTTATACTTTTTTACAAGAAAAAAAGAGGAAATCCTCTTTTAATCGTCAGGGTGGGTTCCAAGTGTAGTTACTAGAGAATCATATGTGATTCCATCCCTTATATATCTAAGTTGAATTTCTTCTCCTACTTGAGAATTTAAGATAGCCTCTCTCAAATCATCGAAGTTCATAATTTCTAAGAAATCATCAAACAAAATATTTTTAAATCCAATAATTGTATCTCCACTAATCAATCCAGCAGCTTCTGCAGCTCCTCCGTCAATAATACCTGGCACGCATGCTCCAAAGTCTGTTCCACACATATTGTATTGAGCATAACTAGTAATACCTAAGAATGGTCTTGTAACT
Organism: uncultured Candidatus Izemoplasmatales bacterium; assembly: GCA_964456195.1. GTDB lineage: Bacteria > Bacillota_I > Bacilli_A > Izemoplasmatales > Izemoplasmataceae > JAFGXW01. The sequence goes on from CAYVZR010000026.1 coordinate 14,790, forward strand.
ATTCCATCATCTTCCAAATCCGTAATAATCCTTTTTACTGTATTTGAAGGAATTGCAAACCCAATGTCGGACACATATTCTTCTATAATTTTCCTATTATTAATTCCAATAAGTTCACCATTAATATTTAATAATGCTCCACCACTATTACCTGGACTTATTGAGGCATCATGTTGTAGCAATGTAGCATCAAAATCTCCTTGATTAACATATCTAGTTAATCCACTTATTATACCCATTGTTATAGTTCCATAATATTCAAATCCTAAAGGGTTCCCAACTGCGAAAACAAATTGTCCAATTGCTATTTCATTAGAATCCGCTAAAGGGATAACTGAAAACTCATCATTTGATGCAAATGTTAAAACTGCTAAATCAGTTGTCACATCAAACCCAATAATATCTATATACTCATTTTTAACTTCAAAGAGAACTCCGTACTTTTCATATACAATTGCAGTGCTGTCTGCAAGATAATGTTCTTCAACATCAAGTGTTGAAGGATCATCATATGTCATAATATGTTCATTAGTAACAACATAATAAACATTTCCCTCTGCTTTATATATAACACCTGAACCAGATCCTGATCCATATGTTGAACTTGTTAATATCCCAATGACTCCATCTCTTGTATCTTCTACAACTTGTGTAACAGCATCTTGAAAAGATGTAAGATCATAGGTAGTATCTACTGTTGCATCAGGTATTAAATCCGCTATTAATTCTTTAAGTTCTCCATCTGTATAATAGTTTATATCTGTATTTGAATCTCCCGGAATACATCCTGATAAAAAGATCAATAGAATTACAGAAAATATTAATAATATTTTTTTCATTTAAATTCTCTCCTTTATATTAAAAAGTCTATACGCATTTTTAGTTGTTTCATCTGCTATAACTGCGTAAGAAACATTTCTAATCCTTGCAATTTCTTCAGCTACCAGTTTAACTCGACAAGGTTCATTAGTTTTACCTCTATAAGGGTGCGGAGATAAGTAAGGTGCATCAGTTTCAACAAGTAATCTATCTAGTGGCACCATTTCAGCAACCTTTTTAGGTTTATGCCCATTTTTAAAAGTAACAGGTCCACCTAGTGAAATATATAATCCTAAATCAAGAAATTTCTTTGCCATTTCAGGGCTACCCGAATAACAATGCATGGTTCCCCTAAGATTCTTATATTCACTTAATACATTATAAGTAGCCTCAGTAGCATCTCTCATATGTATTACTAGTGGTTTATTATACTTAAGAGACAATTCGATTTGTCTTTTAAACACTTCAACTTGCTCATCAATAAATTCTTTATCCCAGTAAAAATCAAGTCCACACTCTCCAACCCCAACTACTTTTTCATGTTTTAATTGCTTAACAAGTAGTTCATAATCACTTGGCTTAATAAGTTTCGCATCAGTTGGATGAAAACCTACTGTTGCATAGATAAATGGATACTTCTCAGCAAGTTCAATTGCTAGTTTATTTGTCTCTTGATCAAATCCTACTACAATCATCGTTTCAACTGAATTATCAAGAGCTCTCTGAATAACTTCAGGGAGGTTATTAACGTATTTATCTGAATTTAAATGTACATGAGTATCTACTAACATTTTTATCACCTGTTTCATTATAACAAAATTATACTATATTAGTATGAAGATTTTGTGAAATAAGCAAAGAACAAAGGTTGATAAATCAACCATTTAAACATACTTATCCAAATAGATAAGTA
>CAYVZR010000027.1:0-15870 GCA_964456195.1 uncultured Candidatus Izemoplasmatales bacterium
TAAAGATAGAGAAATATATAAGATTAGTTCAAGTATGTTGATGGAATATACTTCATCATTATATAAATCTAGACTAGATTTCAAAGAATCAGGTCACGTTATTGTTATTGAAGAAGAAAGATATGATTTATTTGATGTAATAAGAGATTTTCTCATTGAAATTGAAAAAATGTTTTAAAAAAAGAGCTATTTGCTCTTTTTCTTTTTTTCTTTTTTCTTAAAGAAAATTCTTTCAATACCTAAATTGAGATCAGTATCTCCTTTTAAAAGTGTCACACTTCTTTTTACAATTGTTTCTTCAAACAATGTTAAACTTAAATAAAGTAATAAGACGATAACACTACCAAATCCCCAAAGTTCAAAGATTCCAGTGTTACCTAGTAAAAACATCCATCCAACAGAACCTGCCCAAATTATAATAGCCCAGATTTTTATAACTAATTTTAATCGAGGATTTTCTTTTGAAACATTCATTAAGAATGGAATTAATCCTAAAGTTAAGAATAAACCATATAGCCCAGCAGTTATGATATGAATCCAAGTCCAAAGAGGGTAAGTCTCTGCTAGAGACGGAGTTATTGAAGATGTTATTAAGAATATAGTAGCGGTAAAGATCGCGTAATAAGCTAACTTAAACTTATAGTTTTCTAATCTGAATAATGCAAGAATACAGGTTTGTATCGATATTCCTGTATACATTGCCCATACAATAAACAAAGCACGATGATCAAATCTATTCCCTATTTTACTAAAAGTATATCTAAAAGGATCTTGTATAGTACCATAAATAGCGGTAAATAGAAGCGCAGATAATAGCAAACTCATTATAGTAATTCTTATCCTTCTTTCAACTAATAGTTGTTCTTGAACCTCAACCTCATCAGGGTTTAAAGATGTATTTTCATTAATTATTTCACTCATGTAATCACGTCCCTATAGAATATTATACTAATTTATCGAAAAAGACTCAATAACTTAAAAAAAAATAGTAAAATATGTTATATTATTAATAAGAGAAAAAGGTGATTAGATGATTATACATAGTGTTGAATTTAAAGGAAGCCATACTGAACTTGATAAGTGCCCATTAGGAGACCTTCCTGAAATCGTAATTGCAGGGAGAAGTAATGTTGGTAAAAGTAGTTTTATTAATTCTTTCTTGAATAGAAAGAATGTTGCTCATACATCTGGTAAACCAGGGAAAACACAAACATTAAACTTTTATTTAGTAAATGAATTATTTCATTTTGTTGATGTCCCAGGTTATGGTTATGCAAAAGTAAGTAAAACAGACAGACAAAAATTCGGGTTAATGATAGAAAACTATTTATTAAATAGAAATAATTTAAGATTAGTAATATTACTAGTGGATTTCAGACATAAACCATCAGAAGATGATTTTCTAATGTATAATTTCTTAAAGACCTATAGTATTCCTTGTTTAGTTGTTGGAACTAAATCAGATAAAATTTCTAAAAATCAAAGAGGAAAACACGAAAAGATAATTAAAGATGAGTTTAATCTTCATCCAGATGATTTTTTCGTACCATATTCTTCGGTTTTAAAAACAAATATAGAAGTAGTATCGACAATTATTGAAAACTTCATTAAGTAGAAGAAAATAGTTTTTAAGCAAGCAAATAGATATAGTATAAAAGCAATAAAAATGCCCTTTTAATAAAAAAAAATAAACAATTGATGAAGGGTTGAATGAGTGGTATAATAGAATGATTAAAGACTACGAACATCATTAAAACAGGTTTTAAAAAACACATTTGGAGGATTAGCTCAGTTGGTAGAGCACTTGACTCTTAATCAAGGGGCCGTAGGTTCAAACCCTACATCCTCTACCAAGTGTGTTTTTATAATAAATAGAAGAAACAAAGGAATAGTTAAAAAAACTATTCCTTTTTTTTGGCTAAAAATAGCCATTTAAAAATTATTTTTATTTTTTTTCAAAAAGCTATTGTGTTTCACACAGTAACGTGATATTATTTAAGTGTGCAGTACACAGTAATTTTTTTTAGAAGTTATATGTGTCACACACAATAAATAATAAGGAGTGATTATTATGTTAAGAAAAACACATAAGAATAGTTTGGAAGGTAATCTACTAGAAAAAGAACGTATTAATAGAGCTGTTGGAATTTGTAATATGCTAGCTGACAAAAGTTTTCTTTACCTTGTTAGATTCTAAAATAATCAAATAATACTACAATAAATTTTTTTAAAGACTATATGTGTAACACACACTAAAAGAAAAGGAGAAATAAAATGAGAAGACAACTAAAAAATAGAGAATTAATTAATCAAAATTCAAAACATTCATATTGTCAAATTATGGGTATTAGTAATATGTTTTTAAATAATCAATTTGGATATGATGGAAGATTTTAAATTATTAAAAAACTTGTTAATGATGTTTATTGATCAAATTAGATAATACACTTTACAAACAATAAGTCCTATGTTACTATATGGGTAAATACAGGGATTAGGAAGAGTATAATGAGTGATTCTTATAGAGAGTTAGTGTATGTTATGAAAATAACAGGTTGGGCTGTAAACTAACAGATAGCTTATTAGAAAGTAACCTAGGAGTAGCTATAGCGAAATTTATAGTAATTATAGCCGTTGACTGCGTTAAGGTCCTCAAGTGCTTAGAAATATTTCTAAGAACCAAGGTGGTACCACGGATTTTAAAATTCGTCCTTATTTTAGGACGAATTTTTTTTATATTATAAGGAGGAAAGAAAAATGAAAGAACTAGAAAAGAAATATAACCCAGAACTTATTGAGAAAGACAAGTATGATTTTTGGCTAAAAGGTGGCTACTTTAAAAGTGGTGATTTAAGCAAGAAACCGTATACTATAGTGATTCCTCCACCAAATGTCACAGGTAAACTTCATTTAGGACATGCTTGGGATAACACAATCCAAGATTTAATTATAAGAAGAAAAAGAATGCAAGGATATGATGCATTATATTTACCAGGAATGGATCATGCTGGTATTGCTACTCAAGCTAAAATTGATGCTAAATTAAGATCACAAGGGATATCGAGATATGAACTTGGAAGAGAAGAGTTCATGAAAGTTGCTTGGGATTGGAAAGATGAGTACGCTGGACATATCAGAGAACAATGGGAAGCTCTTGGTGTCAGTGTTGATTATTCAAAAGAAAGATTTACACTTGATAAAGGATTAAACAAGGCTGTAACTGAAGTTTTCATTAGACTTCATGAAAAAGGTCTGATTTATAGAGGAGAAAGAATTATAAACTGGGATATTCAAGCAAAAACAGCTTTAAGTAATATCGAAGTTGAACATAAAGAGATTGAAGGAGCCTTTTATTTCTTTAAATATATGCTTGAAGACGGAACTGGATTCTTAGAAATAGCAACTACTCGTCCTGAAACAATGTATGGGGATACTGCTTTAATGGTTCACCCTGAAGATGCAAGATTTAAAGAATATTTAGGTAAAAAAGCATATATACCAGGAACTGACCGTTTAATTCCTATTATTGAAGATGAATATGTGGATATGGACTTTGGGACAGGATGCGTGAAAGTAACACCTGCGCATGACCCGAATGATTTTGAAGTCGGAAAAAGACATAACTTAGAAATGCCTCTTTGTATGGAAGAAGACGGTACAATGAATAGTTATGCCAATAAATACGAAGGAATGGATCGCTTTGAATGCCGCAAGGCTTGTGTTAAAGATTTAACTGAAGCAGGACTTTGTACGAAAGTTGAAAAACTTATTCATAACGTAGGACATAGTGAAAGAACTGGAGTTATTGTCGAACCAAGATTATCAAAACAATGGTTCGTAAAAATGGACTCATTAAGTAAACAAGCAACAGACCTTAGTACTACTGAGTTTGTCCCTGCTCGTTTTGAAAATACATTTAAACGCTGGATGGATGGAACTTATGACTGGTGTATATCTAGACAGTTATGGTGGGGACATAGAATCCCTGCTTGGTATAAGGGCGACGAAATATATGTCGGAAAAGATGCACCTAAAGGCAGCGGATGGACTCAAGATACTGATGTTTTAGATACATGGTTCAGTAGTGCACTATGGCCTTTTAGTACACTAGGATGGCCGGATAAAACTGCGGACTTAGAAAGATATTATCCAACAGATTTAATGGTCACTGGATATGATATTATCTTCTTTTGGGTCGCTAGAATGATTTTCCAAGCTTTAGAATTTACTGGTGAATCTCCATTTAAACAATGTTTAATTCATGGACTTATAAGAGACTCTGAAGGTAAAAAAATGAGTAAGTCACTGGGTAATGGTATCGATCCACTAGTTATAAAAAAGAAATATGGAATTGACACATTACGCTACTTCTTAACAACAAACAGCGCCCCTGGGGCTGATTTGCGTTTTGAAATTGAGAAAGTGGAAAGCAGTTGGAACTTTATTAATAAACTATGGAACATCTCTAGATTTACATTGATGAACCTTGGTGAATTTACAATAGACGATATTGAAATAGATTCTGAAGAATTATCATTACCCGATAAATGGATATTAGCTAAATTAAATAAAACAATTAATGAAATGGATTATAACTACGAAAAGTTTGAATTTGGAGAAGCAGCTAGAAGTGTTCATTCATTTGCCTGGGAAGATTTCGCTTCATGGTATGTTGAAATTAGTAAATTATCTTTAAACAGTGATGATGAATCAACTATAAAAAGAACTAAATCTATCTTGGCATATACATTACTCAATATAATGAAACTACTTCATCCATTTATGCCATTTGTTACTGAAGAGATATATCAAAAATTACCACATATTGAAGAATCAATCATGATATCGGTGTGGCCAACAGAAATTGAAGAATTCAGCAACAGTAAGGCTATTAAAGATTTTGAATTGATCCAAGAAATAATTAAGAATGTCAGAAACGTAAGAGCTCAATATAATGTAGCCCCTAGTAAGAAAATTGATATTCTAATTAAAACAAAAAACAATGAAACAAAAGAATTACTAGAACAAAATATGGACATTCTAAACAAATTTATCAATCCAGAAAATATCGAAATTAGTTCGCACATCATACTAAATACTGAAGCTATCACAACGATCCTTCCAGAACTTGAAATGTATTTACCACTTGGAAGTTTAGTCGATTTGGCGCAAGAAATAGTTAGACTTGAGGGAGAGCTTGTTAAGTTGAAATCAGAAATTACTCGTTGTGAAAATATGCTTTCTAACGAACGATTTACAAGTAAAGCTCCAGCTAGCAAAGTAAACGAGGAACAAACAAAACTAGCCAACTATAAAGAACAACTATCGACAACATCTTCAAGACTAAAAGAACTTAAAAAGTAATGTTTACTAATATTAAAGACGCGATAGCCTGGATTGAATCAATAAAAAGATTTGGCGATAAATACGATTTATCTAGAATGGAACTTGCATGTAACATCCTAGGTAATCCCGAAAACGATTTAACAGTAATTCATATTGCTGGAACTAACGGGAAAGGTTCCACAGTTTCATATTTAAAGAATATATTATTATCACAAGGCTATAATGTAGGGACTTTCACAAGCCCCTACATTGTAAGCTTTAATGAACGTATAACATATAATAATGAAGACATTACAAGTGGGGAATTATTACATTACATAAATAGAGTAAATAGTTTGCATTACGAAGTATTAGAAAAATACAATGATGCAATTTCTTTCTTTGAGCTCTTAACACTAATTTCTTTATTGTATTTCAAAAATAAAAAATGTGATTACGTTATTTATGAAGTTGGACTTGGTGGTAAGCTAGATGCAACAAATATTGTTAAACCAATAATCACCGCAATTACAAATATCAACTATGATCATATGAATGTATTAGGAAATACCTTAGAAGAGATATCACATGCAAAACTTGGTATTGTCAAAGAAGCTATTCCATTAGTAACAACTGAAAACAATCCTGATTTACTAACAATATTTAAAGATATCACTAAGAACAAAAACTCTGAACTTACAATTGTTAGTGAAAATGATATAATTGAATCATCATTCGGAGAAACAACAAACTTTAAATATAAGAATGAAGATTTTACTGTTAAACTGATGGGAACTCATCAAGTAATAAATGCAAGTCTTGCTGTTGAAATAGTTAACCAGCTAAACAAAATAAAGAAAACAAACGTATCACTCACTAATATACAGTTAGGACTATTAAAAACTAGCTGGCCTGGAAGACTTGAAAAGTTTGGTAAGATTATCTTAGACGGAGCTCATAACGTAGGAGGAGCAAATGTACTAAGAGAATCAATGAATACCTTATATAAAGATAAATACATAAAAGTATTATTCACATCAATGGCAGACAAAGAGTATTTTGAGGTTATTAAAATACTTGAATCATTTGCTGGTGAAATTCATTTTACTGATTTTGATTACCCAAGATGTGAAACTGCTGAAACTTTATATAATGCATCAAGTCATGCCCATAAATACCTTGAAAGTAATGTTGACAGTGCTTTAGAATCTTTAAAGGATCTTAAAGACAATGAGATATTACTAATCACAGGTAGTTTATACTTCATCAGTTTAGTTAGAAGAAAATTAAAATAGTGCCCTTGCACTATTTTTTATTTTAGGAGGATGAATACATGTTTATGATAAAAGAGATACCCTATGAAGAGAGACCAAGAGAAAGATTTCTTAAGTATCCAACTGAATCAATAAGTACTCACGAGTTAATCGCAATTATTCTAAGAACAGGATCAAGAGAAGTAAGTGTAATTGAATTATCAAAAAGAATAATGTATAAGTACGCTAACTTAAAAGAACTAAGTAATGCACCAATTAAAGATTTAACTAAATTAAAAGGAATAGGATTAAGCAAAGCGATCGAATTAAAAGCGGCAATTGAACTAGGTAAAAGAGTCATAAAAGAAGGTTTTAATACTAAACAATTGCTTCATTCACCTGAATCAATATATCAATATTTAAAAGCAGATCTTGAAATGAAGAACCAAGAACACTTCATTGCTCTATATTTAAATACAAAGGGAGAGCTAATTAAGAAGGAAACACTCTTTATTGGCTCTTTAAACAGTTCTTTAGTTCATCCTAGAGAACTATTTAAACATGCGGTGTTAAACAGCGCAGCCTCAATAATAGTTTGTCATAATCATCCAAGTGGAGACCCTACTCCTTCAAAGAATGATATTGATATAACAAAAATACTACATAAAAACAGTATCATGATGGATATTGAATTGTTAGACCACATAATAATAGGAAAAGACAGATATTATTCTTTTAAAGAAAAAGGAATAATATAAAATCATTTAATACGACTGATTTATTACTTAAAACAGTGAAATAGTTTGCATTTTACAAGTCATTATGTATAATAGTAATGGCTATCAGTAATACCTTATAAAATTTATTGACAAATAAGCGATAATACGGTATTATTTTTACGCTGAATAACAGCATACCGCACAGAAAAGGTTTTAAGCAATTATGCACCTTAATGGCGTGTCTTAACTAAAATAATGAGGAGGTGCTTTATGTACGCAGTAATCGAAACAGGTGGAAAACAAGTAAGAGTTTCTGAAGGAAAAGTAATTTACGTTGAAAAATTAGATGTAAATGAAGGAGACAACTTCACATTCGACAAAGTATTAATGGTTGGTGGAGAAGAACTTATAATTGGTAATCCTTATGTAGACGGTGTAAGTGTAGACGCAACAGTCGAAAAACACGGTAGACAAAAGAAAATTATCGTATTCAAATTCAAAGCTAAAAAGAAATATCGTCGTAAACAAGGACATAGACAATCATATACAAAATTAACTATAAATAAAATAAATGCATAGATAAATAATAGGAGGTGACACAAATGTTAATAGAATTTATTGAGTTGAAACTAATGGCTTCTAAAAAAGGTGTAGGATCTACCAAAAATGGTCGTGATTCTGAATCTAAAAGACTTGGAGCTAAATTATCAGATGGTCAATTCTGTACAGCTGGTTCTATCATTTATCGTCAAAGAGGAACAAGAGTACATCCAGGAAACAATGTAGGTATCGGCGGAGACGATACATTATATAGTAAACTTGATGGAATTGTAAAATTTGAAAAATATGGTAGAAATAAAAAACAAGCTTCAGTATACCCTGCATAATTGAGTTGGCAAATCACAAAAGTGGTTTGCCATTTTTTTTGAAAAAAGCTATAATGAGTATATTAATAAACGAGGTGTAAATATGATAACTTATGGTATTTACGAGGATTTAGATCAACTAGAAAATTTAACCATAGAAGTAATAGATGATATGGCTAAATCAAATATCCCCCAATGGAGTATAGGCTACCCTGCCCGTACTCATTTTAAGAAAGACATTGAGATGAAATACCTATATGTTTTTAAGGAAGATAATAATATTCTTGGAAGTATAACAATAATACCTGAAGATGATCCTTCTTATATAACAATTGATTCTTGGATAAAGGATAAAAGTATAGTAATACATCGCATGCTTGTAAGCCCAAATGCAAGAAAAAAAGGAATAGCTACTAAACTGCTTAATAAAGCAATTGATATAGGATTAAATGGGAACTTTGAATCAATAAAAACTGATACACATTTAAAAAACTATAAAATGATAAACTTCTTAAAGAAAAAGGGCTTTGTTGAACTAGATTATCTAGAAACAATTGACCGAATTGCTTACGAGAAAGTCTTGGAGGATTAAATATGAAGAAACTATTAGTTGTTTGGAAATCTGATAATGACATTGATATTCATAATTTTATAGTGCCCTATGTGCATAATTCAAAAAAGCATGGTTGGTTTGATGATGTAGAGTTACTTATATGGGGAGCTTCACAGCACATTGTAACTAAAGACTCAACAATTCAACAAAAAGTAAAAGACTTAATTAAAAATGAAGTGAAAGTATATGCATGTAAATTCTGTGCGGATAACGTTGGTGCAACAAAGTTACTTGAATCTATTGGAGTAAATGTAATGTATACAGGTATATTTTTAAGTGATAAGATGAAAGATCCTGAAACAGAAGTTATATCGATATAATGAATAGGATAATGGTAATGGGACCTTCTGGTAATGGAAAAACGACACTAGGAATAATCCTTGGTTCAAAACTAAACTTAAAACTACTTCATTTAGATTCAATTTATTGGGAAAAGAATTGGAATCATATCAATAAAAAAGATTTTGATGTTTTCATGAAAGACTTCTTTAGAAAACATGATAAATGGGTAATTGATGGTAATTACTCAAATGATAGACATTTTAAATATCGTCTAGATTTAGCCGATACAATTATCTTTTTAGATTTTGGAACACAACAATCTTTAAAAGGTATTCACGAAAGAGCAAAAAAGTATAAACACCGCTCAAGAAGTGATATGGCCGATGGATGTAATGAAGAAATTGACCAAGAATTTCTTCAATATACAGCATTTTATGACAAAAAAGCAAAATTCTTAAAAGCTACAATTAATAAATATAAAAACAAAAAAAAGGTTTTAATATTCAAAACTAGAAAAGAAGTTAACGATTGGGTTAGTTCCTTATAGGAGGAATCATAATGTTTGTAGATTTAGTCAATTTAAAGGTAAAATCAGGAAAAGGTGGAGACGGTCTCGTTGCTTTTCGTCGTGAAAAATATGTCCCTATGGGAGGACCTGCTGGTGGCGACGGTGGAAAAGGTGGAAGTATCATCTTTGAAGGACAAGAAGGATTATCTACTTTAATTGATTTACGATATAATAAAGAAATTAGTGCTGAACCAGGAGAAAATGGTAAACCTAAAAAAATGGATGGAGCAGGTGGTCTTGATAAGATCATTAAAGTTCCTGTAGGTACTACTATTTATGATGAAGAAACTAATAAAGTATTCGGGGATATAACAAAACATAAACAGCAAGTATTTGTTTGTCTTGGTGGACGTGGTGGACGTGGTAATGTTAAATTTACAACATCTAGAAACACTGCCCCAGAAATCGCTGAAAAGGGTGAACCTGGTGTTAATAAGAGCATTAGGGTTGAATTAAAAGTATTAGCTGATGTTGGACTTGTAGGTCTTCCAAGTGTTGGAAAATCAACAATAATAAGTATTGTATCTAACTCAAGACCAAAAATAGCAAGTTATCATTTTACTACTTTAGTACCTAATTTAGGTGTTGTTAGGGTTGAAGAAGGTCGTAGTTTTGTAATGGCTGATTTACCTGGACTTATTGAAGGAGCAAGTATGGGACAAGGACTTGGACTTCAATTTTTAAGACACATTGAAAGAACTAGAGTAATCTTACATGTTGTTGATATGTCAGGTAGTGAAGGGCGAGATCCTTTTGAAGATTATACAGTTATCAATAATGAATTAAGAACATATAAATATAATCTACTAGCAAGACCACAAATCATTATAGCTAACAAAATGGATTTACCAGGAGCACTTGAAAATATTGAACTATTTAAAACACAACTGAAAGAAGATTTTATTATAATTCCAATAAGCGCAGCTACTAAAGATAATATATCTGAATTACTTTATAAAACTGCAGACTTGTTAGATAAAACTAAAAGCTTTGATATATATGATGAAGCTGATTACGAAGACGTTGTATTATATACGTTTACTAAGGATGAAACTTTATTTGAGATTGAACTTGGTGATGATGGAGTATATGATGTTAGAGGACAAAGACTTAAAAAAATCTTTGAGATGACTGATTTTAAAACTGATCAATCAATAAAAAGATTCTCACGTATTCTAAGAAGTTTAGGAATAGATAAAGAATTAAGAATTAAGGGTGTTAAGAACGGTGATACAGTAAGAATATTCGATTTTGAATTTGAATTTGTAGACTAGAAATAGTCTACTTTTTTATTTAGTTCGCTTTACGAACTTATTTATCAATAACAACTTAATAAAATTATGATATAATATTTACGGAGTGTGATAATATGTATAGCTACTTAAAAGGAATAATTACGGAAATATTACCAAACAAGGTTACAGTTGATGTCAATAATGTTGGATATGAAGTTATTACTCCAAATCCATATGATTTTAAAAAAGATGAAGAAATAAAAGTATTTATTTATCATTACGTTCGTGAAGATGTGAATCGTCTTTATGGATTCAAAGCTCTTGACTCAAAGAGTTTATTTATAAAGCTTTTAAGTGTTAAAGGAATTGGACCGAAAAGTGCTGTAGCTATATTAGCATTTGGGAATGTTAGTGATGTTGTTTATGCTATTGAAAATAGTGATGCTAAGTTTTTGAGTAAGTTCCCTGGAATCGGACCAAAAGCTAGTCAACAAATCATTTTAGATTTAAAAGGTAAGATTGATTTTACAGAAGAAACAAGAGCTCTATCAACTAATATTAAAGAAGTTGAAGAAGCATTAAAATCTTTAGGATATAAATCAAAAGAAATAATAAAAGCTGTTAAAGGCTTAGATGGATCTAAAGAAACAAATGTACTACTGAAAGAAGCGTTAGGACAAATAGTAAAATAAAGGAGGCATATTTATGAGTGCGTTTTTTGGAGATACTATTGGTATTGAATTTGTTCCATGGGGAATATATCATTTTATCCCGTTAGCCCTAGTATTAATTGGCGTTTTAGTAATCTTTTTTCTAAGAGATTGGATTAGAGAATCTGGGCATGATAAAACAATAAGATATACTTTAGGAACACTTGGAATCATATCTGAAGTTACACTTCATATATGGATTATTGCGAATGGAAATTGGACAGCTAGAGCTAACTTACCTATTGGAATATGTGCATTTAGTTTATATCTAGGGATATTTGTAATATTCACTAAAAACAAGAAAGTATTTGAAATAGGATATTTTTGGGCTATTGGTGGTGTTCTTAGTGTAGTATTCCCTGACATTTTATTTGGACCAGATAGATTTAGATATTATGATTTTCTATTTATACATATGATATTCTTCTTTATGTATATGTATATGATGTTTGTACATAAATATATACCAACATTCAAGTCGTTTAAAAAGAGCTTCTTATTGTTGCTAGCAATTGTATTGTTCTTTATAGTACCAATCAATTTAATATTTGACACTAATTTCATGTATTTAAACTGGCCAGGAGATACTCCTTTCAGTTTGTTTGAATCATTTAGTTATCCGTTATATTTAGCATCATGTATTTTATTATCAATGATAGGAATGGCTATTTGGTATTCACCAGTAGCGTTATATAACTATCTTAGGAGGAAAAATGAACAGTAAACTAAGAAGTGTTTTAGCTAAAATAGGTAAAACACTTAATGAAAACAATATAACATGGGTAGTAGGTGGATCAATAATCCTTAATCATTTTGATATCGTTAATGAAGTTAATGATATAGATTTAATTATTGATGAAAATGATTTTGATAAAGTAATTTCCCTATTAAAAAAAATAGGAAATGAAAAAAGTACTGGTGATAAATTAAATTATCATACTAAAAAGTATGTGAAAATGAATATTGAGGGAGTAGGCGTTGACCTAATGGCTGGATTTATAATAGAGCATGAAAATGGTCTTTATAACTATGTTCTTGATCAAACTGCGATTACATCATCAATGAAGATAAACGATATTGTGATACCCCTAGGGGCAATAGAGGATTGGTATATCATTTACCAAGTAATTGGTGGTAGAGAAAAGAAAGTAGAATTATTAAAAAACTACTTACTAAATGACCGAAATATTAACAGTAAATTACTAATAAGAACTTTAGAACAAGAGTTACCCATTTGTGTTGTAGATAATATTAATAAATTACTATAATTCGCATAAAAAAATAACTATTAAATCTCTTTCAATTATTTTGATTTGAGATATAATAAAGATAATTTGAACATGAGGAGTTTTTTGATGAATTACATTATTGTTATTATTATTTTCTACATGATTGGGCAAGTAAGCCCATCAATGATTGTTGCAAGAAAAGTAAAAAAAATAGATATCAGAGATGTAAATAGTAAAAATGCAGGAACCTCAAACATAGCTATCACCATGGGAATGAAATATGGTGTAATGGTTGGAGTTCTTGATATATTAAAGGGATTAATACCAGTGCTAATTTTAAGATTTATTTTTCCAGATAATGAAATAATTTGGTTTGCAGGTGGATTAAGTGTTGTTATGGGGCATGCTTATCCATTTTTATTAGGCTTTAGAGGTGGAAAAGGAACAGCTACTTTTGGTGGAATGTGTTTCGCAATATTCCCACTCGCCAGTCTAGTACTAACTATAGTATTTTTCGCTGTACTTATACTGTCTGACTATATGGCGCTTGCTACAATGTTTGCAATTATAGTAATCCCAATAGGGATGTATTTCTTTGATTATAATATTGTCTCAGTTGCTTTAGTATCATTATACTCATTACTATCATTCTATTTGCATTTCCCAAATTTAGTGAGAATATTCAAAGGGAATGAGTTAGGACTTAAAGAAGGTATAAAGAGGTAAATTAGTTATTGAAAGGTATAAAAATAGTATAATGGAAAATATGAATGGTAAAAATATTATTGGTATTTTGTTTTTTATTACTACTATAATATCAAACTATATGTAATCTAAAAGAGAACAAGAATGTTCTCTTTTTTCTATAACATTTTATATGTGTGTTAAATCATATGATATGTTGCTATATGTAGAAGATTATTAATTTCATAAACAGTGAAAATCCATCTTGACAATTGACCAACAAAATAAGTATAATAGAAAAGGTATATAGAGGAGGAAACACTATGAATTTGTTAGTATTTTTAATAATTGGTTTTGTAATTTCATTAAGCGCATTGGTTTATGCGTATTATCTGTATCGAAAAGTTTTAGCGTATGATGAAGGTGATGAAAAAGTAAGAGAAATTAGTGGATATATTAAAGATGGTTCACAAGCTTTTTTACGAAGTGAGTATAAAGTTATTTACAAGTTCATCATAATTGCGACTACTTTAATTTTTGTTGGATTCTATTTTGGTTATGATTCGATTTCTGGATTAACAGCAAATAGTAATACAAATGTTGTGGTTTTGCAGACAAAATATTCAGCGTTGTTTTTTTCTGGAGGAACTGCATTAGCGTTTTTACTTGGATCAATCTTTAGTTTATCAGCTGGTTACATTGGTATGAAAAGTGCAACACATGCTAATTCAAGAACAGCTACTGCCGCTAAAGATAGCGGAATTATTAGTGCTTTAGATGTTGCCTTTAAAGGCGGAAGTGTTATGGGTATGACTGTTGTTGGATTTGGTTTACTTGGATTACTTATTGTTATTTCATTATCACTATTGTTAAATGTAGATGCGTATGAAGTAATTACTTATGCTGCAGGATATAGTTTAGGAGCTTCTTCTATAGCGTTATTTGGTCGAGTTGGTGGTGGAATATACACTAAAGCAGCTGATGTAGCTGCAGACTTAGTTGGTAAAATCGAAGCAGGAATCCCTGAAGATGACCCTCGTAATCCAGCAGTAATTGCTGATAATGTTGGTGATAATGTTGGTGATGTTGCTGGTATGGGTAGTGACTTGTTAGAAAGTTATGTTTCGAGTATTATTGGAGCTGCAACAATGGCAGCCCTTGTATTTAGTGCTGGTGAACGTATGAGTGGTATATTATTTGTTCTAGCAATTGCATTTTCTGGTGTTTTATCATCAATGATTGGTTCACTCTTTGTTCGTGGTAAAGAAGGAAAAAGTCCATTTAAAACTTTAAAAATGGGTACGTATGTAAGTGGTGGATTATTTATAGTATTTACATTGATTATCAATTTACTATTTATTGATACAATCAATTCTGGTTTATATTCTCAACTTGTTGGTGAGGATCTAATTTTAATGAATATGAAAACTATTGATTTTGGATTGGCTCCTTTTGTTAGTATTATTATTGGTCTATCGGTTGGTATATTAATCGGTCTTTCATCTGAATTTTACACATCCTCAGAGTATAGACATGTTAAGAACATTGCAGAACAATCACAAACAGGACATGCAACGAATATCATTGCTGGGATCTCAACTGGTATGGAATCTACTTTAATTCCAGTGCTAATCCTTGCTGCTGGTATCATTGGATCGTATTTATCTTGTGGATTACTTGGTGTTGGATTAGCTGCAGTTGGTATGTTATCTACTGCAGGTATAACAATTAGTGTTGATGCCTATGGTCCTATTGCTGATAATGCAGGTGGTATTGCTGAAATGTGTGGACTTGATAAAAAAGTCCGTAAAATCACAGATGAATTAGATTCAGTTGGTAACACAACAGCAGCAATTGAAAAAGGATTCGCAATTGGTTCTGCTGCAATGACTTCAATTGCCTTGTTTACTGCATTTATTAGAAAAGCTAATTTAGTTGGAATCAATGTTGCAGAACCTCGCGTAATGGCAGGGTTAATTTTTGGTTCAATGTTAGCATTCTTTTTCTCATCAATGGTTATCAAGTCTGTTGGTATAGCAGCGAACAAGATGATTAATGAAGTTCGTAGACAATTTAGAGAAATGCCTGGAATATTAGAGTATAAAGTAAAACCTGATTATGCACGTTGTGTTGAAATCTCAACAGAAGCTGCATTAAAAGAAATGACAATGCCAGCATTACTTGCTATTGTTACTCCACTTGCTGTTGGATTTATCTTTGGTTCACAAGTGCTTGGTGGAATGTTAGCTGGAACACTTGTTACTGGTATTATGTTAGCCATCTTTATGGCAAACAGTGGTGGTGCTTGGGATAATGCTAAAAAATTAATAGAAACTGGCGAATACGGTGGAAAAGGTAGTGATGCACATAAAGCTGCAGTTACTGG
>CAYVZR010000028.1:0-15465 GCA_964456195.1 uncultured Candidatus Izemoplasmatales bacterium
TAAGAGAAATTTACTTGTTCAAACTTAATTGCCATAGTATATCTTTCACTTTCTCATTATTGATATTTGCCTCATCTAACTTATATAACAATTTTAAAGGAAGCAATAGCTCCAAATTAGATGAATTTAATGTCTCTTTATCGTTTAAGATAGTATTAGTTTCTCCGATAGCTAATACTTCTCCTTCTTTTAGTATAATTATTTTATCTGAATTAACAGCTTCTTTCATCTCATGTGTAATTGAAATGATTGTTTTTCCTTCTTTATTTAGTTCCATTATGTATTCCATAATAGATTCTCGTCCCTTTGGATCAAGCATTGATGTAGCTTCATCGAAAATTATTATATCAGTATTCATAGCAAGTATTCCAGCAATAGCTACTCTCTGTTTTTGTCCACCACTAAGGGCATGTGGTTCCTTTTTAAGATATTCAAACATATCTACTTTTTTCGAGTACTCTTCTATTTTTTGAATCATTACTTCTCTTTCAAATTCGAGATTTTCCATACCAAAAGCGATATCGTCTTCCACTGTAACCCCAACAAATTGATTATCAGGATTTTGAAAAACTATACCGATTTTTTTTCTAATATCATGAACAGTGTCTTCAGACAATAATATGTCTTCAACAAATATGCTGCCTTCGTCTGCTTTTAATAATCCAATTATTAACTTTGCAAGAGTAGACTTCCCACTTCCGTTATGTCCAAGGACAGATACCCATTCACCTTTTTTAATTGTAAGGTTAACATTGTGTAAAGCAGGTATATCTTCTGAGTAGGAATATGATAAATTCTTTATTTCTATGATGTTCATAATCATCAACTCCATTTGACGTCTAATTATATCAAACTATGCCTTAAAAAGCGATAAATATCATATTTTTATTGTACAAAAAAACAAGCTCAGTGAGCTTGTCTTTTACAATTATTCTACGAATTCAATTATAGCCATAGGAGTTGCGTCTCCACGTCTTGGCCCAACTTTATAAATTCTAGTGTATCCACCGTTTCTGTCTTTGAAACGAGGCGCAATATCTTCAAATAATTTTTGTACAGCATTTTTGTCATTACCTGCATCTAAGAATCTCACTGTTTTAGCTGCTCTTCTTATGTGATGAAGTGTGCCTTTTTTACCTAATGTTACCATTTTGTCTGCAAGGCGTTGTAATTCTTTTGCTTTTGTTTCCGTAGTTGTGATTTTTTCATGAATGATTAAGTGAGTTACTAAGTCTCTTAACATTGCTTTTCTTTGATCACTTCTACGATTAAGTTTACTATATCCAGCCATTAATTTTACCTCCTATTAATGTCTAGCTAACCCAAGACCAAGTTCATCCAGTTTTTGTTTAACTTCTTTAAGAGATTTTTTACCTAGGTTTCTAACTTTCATCATGTCTTCTTCTGATTTTTGTGTTAGTTCATCTACAGTATTGATCCCTGCGCGTTTCAAGCAGTTATAACTTCTTACTGATAAATCTAAATCTTCAATTTGCATTTCTAGAATTTGAGAGTTTTGTTCACTCTCTCTCTCAACCATATAATCTTCTTCTTTTGCTTTTTCACTAAGTTCAACGACTACTTCTAAATGCTCAATCAGCATTTTAGCAGCAATACCTATTGCTTCTTGTGAAGTTATAGCTCCGTTAGTCCATACATCAAGGATTAGTTTGTCCTCTTGGAATACGCCTGAAGAAGCATTAGTTACATCATATTGTACTCTTTGAACTGGTGTGTAAATACTATCAATTGGGATTACTCCAACCATGTTGTTGTATTCTTTATTTTGATCTGAACTTACGTAACCAATTCCTTTTCTAGCTACCATAATCATACGGAATTTTCCTTTGTTTAAAGTAGCAATGTGTTGATCTTCGTTTATAACTTCTACTTCGTTGTCACAAATTATATCTTTTGCAGTTATAACTTTTGGACCTTCTACATAGATTTCTAAACGTTTCTCAATATTTGGATCATCATTATCTATTTTAAGAACAACTTCTTTTAAGTTTAGAACAATTGTAGTTACGTCTTCCACTACTCCTTCGATACTTGAGAACTCATGTTCTACATTATCGATTTCACAGTTTATTATAGCCGCTCCAGGTAGGGATGATAACAAAATTCTACGAAGTGAGTTCCCGAGTGTTACACCATATCCACGTTCTAGTGGAGAAATAGTGAACTTCCCGTAGTTACCACTATCACTTGCTACATCAATAGTAGTAATTGGTTTCTCAAATTTTAAATCTTTCAAGTGAATAACCTCCCTTGTTTTTGTTTCAATTATCCACGAGGTCGTTTTGGTGGACGACATCCATTATGTGGAATTGGTGTTACATCTCTTATAGCTGTAATTTCTAATCCTGCAGTTTGTAGTGATCTTATTGCTGCTTCACGTCCAGGACCAGGTCCTTTTACTGAAACTTCAACTTTTTGAACACCGTGTTCCATAGCAGCTTTTGCACAGGCTTCACCTGACATTTGTGCTGCGAATGGAGTTGATTTACGGCTCCCTTTGAATCCTAAAGCTCCTGCACTGCTCCAAGCAATAGCGTTCCCTGTAGGATCTGTTATTGTAATTATTGTGTTATTGAAAGTCGAATGAATATGCGCTACTCCTGAAGGAATATTTTTTTTCACACGACGTTTCGTTCTTTGTTTACGTGCCATATTTTTATCCTCCTATTTCTTCTTGTTAGCTATAGTTCTACGTGGACCTTTACGTGTACGAGCATTATTTCTCGTATTTTGTCCACGAGTTGGTAACCCGTTACGGTGACGCATTCCTCTATAACTTCCAATTTCTTGTAATCTCTTAATATTAAGGGAAACTTCTCTACGTAAATCCCCTTCTGTTTTTACTTTTGCAACTTCAATACGAATACGACCTAGTTCATCTTCTGTAAGGTTCTTTACTCGTGTTTCTTCAGAAACTTCTGCAGCTGCTAGTATTTTCATAGCTGTTGTCTTCCCAATACCGAAAACATATGTTAAAGAAATAACTATACGTTTATCTCTAGGAATATCTACACCTGATATACGTGCCATATGTGCACCTCCTATTAACCTTGTCTTTGTTTATGTTTTGGATTTTCGCAAATAACCATTACTTTACCCTTGCGTTTAACGATTTTGCATTTATCACAAATTTTCTTTACTGATGCTCTTACTTTCATTTTTAAATCCTCCTTTGAAGTTTTATTAACTTCAAATATTTATTTATGTCTATATGTTATACGCCCACGTGTTAAATCGTACGGTGATAACTCTATCGTAACCTTGTCACCTGGTAAAATGCGAATGTAATACATGCGGATTTTACCAGAAACGTGAGCCAATACTCGATGTCCATTTGGTAGTTCAACTAAGAACTGAGTGTTAGGTAATGCTTCAATAACTTTACCTTCCATTTCTAATTTTTCTTCTTTTGCCATGTAGATTCCTCCTTTAAACCGTTGTGAAGATGATACAATCACCTTCAGTAATTAAGATTGAGTGTTCAAAGTGAGCACTTAATTTCTTATCTACTGTCACGGTAGTCCAATTATCTTTCAAAACTCTTACTTCTTTCTTGCCTATGTTAACCATTGGTTCTATTGCAAATGTCATACCTGCTTTTAGTAAAGTTCCCTTTCCGGGAAGGCCATAATTTGGAATTTGTGGGTCTTCATGTAATTGTTTACCAACACCATGTCCTACAAACTCTCTTACAATACTATATCCAAATGATTCTGCATAAATTTGAATAGCATGAGAGATATCTGATAATCTATTTCCTGCTCTTGCTTTCTTCAAGCCTTCAAAAAGTGATTGTTTAGTTACATCAAGTAACTTCTGTGCTTTTTCACTAACTTGTCCTACTGGATAAGACCAAGCACTATCTCCGTGGTATCCTTTATACATTGCTCCAATATCGACTCCGATAATGTCGCCATCTTTAAGAACCACCTTTTTACTTGGAATACCATGAACAACTTGTTCATTCACAGAAGTACATGCACTTCCTGGGAATCCACCATAACCTTTAAATGAAGGTATAGCGTTGTTTTCTCTAACAACTTGTTCTACAATTCTATCTAATTCATACGTTGTTACACCGGGCTTAATATGTTTCTTAACCTCTTGATGAGCAAGACCAACAATTCTTCCTGCTATCTTCATCAATTCAATTTCTCTTTTTGATTTTATAGTTACCATTATAAATCACGCAATACTAATTCAATATCGGCATACACCTTGTCAAAAGGTTGCATTCCGTTAATATGATATAGTATACCTTTCTTATCATAATAATCTAACAGAGGTTTAGTTTTAGATTCATATATTTCTAGGCGACGTTTAACTGATTCTAGTGTATCGTCTTCTCTTTGGTAAAGTTCTCCACCACATTTATCACAAACTCCATTTACATGGGGTTTTTTGAATACTAAGTGGTAGGTTGCTCCACACTTTTTACAAACTCGGCGTGCTTCCATACGTTCAAACAAAACATCATTACTTGATAAAATATTGATAACAGCACTTAAACCAGTACCCATTTTAACTAACATCTCATCAAGTGCAACAGCTTGTCTAACTGTTCTTGGATAACCATCTAATAGAAAACTTCTTTCTGCATCTTCTTCTTTAAGTCTGTGTCTTACTATCTCATTAGTGATTTCATCACTAACTAGGTTTCCGTTTTTAATAAATTTCATAGCTTCAATTCCAACAGGATCATTATTGTTATAAGCTTCTCTAAACATGTGTCCTGTTGAAATACTTGGTATTTTGTATCTTTCTACTATTTTTGCGGATTGGCTACCTTTTCCTGCTCCAGGAGGGCCCATCACAAGTATTTTCATAGTGTAGTCACCTTACTTAATGAAACCACTATATTTTTGATCTTGAGTTTGCGTTTTAATTTGTTTAGTAGTTTCAATAGCTACCCCAACTACGATTAATAAACTTGTTCCACCTATTTGAACATAAGAAGGTAGACCGAAGATCATTGTTGCGAAGATTGGTAATGAGGCAATTAATACTAAATAACTAGCCCCGATAACTGTAATCTTAAATAATAATCTTGAGATATAATTTTCTGTATCTACACCTGGTCTAACACCAGGAACATATGCATTTTGATTTTGTAAGTTTTTAGAAATTTTCTCTGGGTTGATTTGCACAAATGCATAGAAGAATGTAAATACAAATATTAATCCTACATATAAAACATATCCAAGTGGTCTTTGATAACTGAACATTTCAGTTAACCATAATCCCAAAGTTGAATTTGTAATATCTGGTATAAAGTTCATTATAGTTGTTGGAATACTTAGCAATGTAACAGCAAAGATTACCGGAATTACTCCTGCAGAATTAATTTTCATAGGAATATTTGAATCTTGTCTTCCTTGGAATTTTTGTCCTGTAGGTCTATTCGAATATTGAATTGGAATCTTTCTGCTTGCGGATTGCATAACTGTAACAAAGAATATAATAAATACATATAGTAACATTACTAATGCAAATACTCCATAACTTCCCCAGTCAGATCCGTCTGCTTGAATATACTCTTCAACTAAACTTTTTATCATTCCAGGCATTGTTGATACGATACCTGCAACGATAATCATTGAAGTACCATTCCCAATACCTTTGTTAGTAATTTGATCTGCTAACCATAGTAAGAACGCACTACCTGCAGTCATAATAATTGCAAGATAAGTATACGTTAAGAAAGTAATATCATCTGGGTTAAGACCAATGTCAAAGATGTTGTTGTTAGTCAATCTAAATCCATAAGTCATTGCTAAAGCTTGAATAAACGCTAGTGCAATAGCTAAGTATCTAGTTAATTGATTGATTTTTTGTTTCCCTACTTCTCCCTCTTCTTGCCATTCTTTTAATAATGGAACAATGTCCATTTGTAATAATTGAATAACAATTGAGGCTGTGATGTATGGCCCAATTCCTAAGGCAATGATTGAATAATTCTTAAGAGCATTACCAGTCAATGCATTGGCCATACCAATGATTCCACCATCTGCGTCTTCAAAGAATTGGCTGATTGTGTCTGGATTAATTAGTGGTATATGAATATAGGTTGCTATTTTATAAATCCCGAATGCAAATAGAGTAAATAAAATCTTTTTCATAACATCCTTATTTTTAAATACCGAAATTATATGTTCCAACTAAATCACCTCTACGCTTCCACCAGCTGCTTCGATTTTTTCTACAGCTGATACTGTGAATTTATGAGCTTTAATAGTTAATTTAACATCAAGATTTCCATTTCCTAAGATTTTCAATCCTGATTCAATTTTAGTAATTAATCTGTCATTAAGTAATACTTCTGGAGTAATTACTGAATCTGCAGCGTATCTGTTTAGTTCGCTAACATTTACAGTAGCGTAATCTTTTCTATTTACGTTGTTGAATCCTCTTTTTTTAAGTCTTTTGAAATATGGAGTTTGTCCACCTTCAAAACCTAAACGAGTACTTCCACCTGAACGTGAATTTTGTCCTTTGTGTCCTGATCCTGCAGTTTTACCTGTTCCACTACCAGTTCCTCTACCAACTCTTTTTTTAGAATGTGTAGCTCCTTGGTTTGGTTTTAAGTTATGTAATTGCATGTCTGGCACCTCCTACTTCTCTGTTACTTCAACTAAATGTGAGACAACGTTAATCATCCCTCTAATAGTTTCTGTGTCTTTTTTTATTACTGTTTTATGTAATCTTGTAAGTCCTAATGCATTGGCAGTTTTTCTTTGATTTGGTTTTGAAGCGATTAGGCTTCTTAATAATGTGATATGTAGTTCTTTAGCCATTAGTTTAAAATCTCCTCTACAGTTAATCCGCGAGTACGAGCTACTTGTTCAGCAGTTCTTAGATTACTAATTCCGTTAAACACAGCTCGAACGATATTAATTGGTGTAGCTGATCCGATACATTTACTTAAAATGTCTTCATATCCTGCTAACTCAATTACCGCACGCACTGGTCCACCAGCTATAACTCCTGTCCCACCAACTGCGGGTTTCAAGAATACTTCTCCTGCACCAAATCTACCAGTAATTTCATGAGGTATTGTTTTGCCATACATAGGTACTGTTATTAAATTTCTTTTTGCAGCTTCTATTGCTTTTTTAATTGCATCTGGTACTTCTTGGGCTTTCCCTGTTCCAAATCCAACTTTACCTTTTTTATCTCCAATTACTACTAAAGCACTGAAACGGAAGCGACGTCCACCTTTTACAACTTTAGTAACACGGTTAATATTAACTACTCTCTCTTCGTAAAGTTTTTCTTCTCTTTTACGACGAGGTCTTCTTCTATCGTTTGCCATTGACGTACCTCCTTATTAGAATTCTAACCCTGCAGCACGTGCAGCATTAGCTAATTCTTTGACTCTACCATGGTAAAGGTAACCACTTCTGTCATAAATTATTGATTTAATTTCTAATTTCAAAGCTCTTTCGGCAATAAGAGTTCCTATTGCTTTTGCAGCTTCTTTGTTTCCACCGTTTTCAATTTTACTATCTTTTTCGACAGTTGATGCGCTTGCTAAAGTAACTCCGTTTATATCATCAATAAGTTGAGCTGAAATGTTTTTTGATGAACGAAAAACATTTAAACGTGGTCTTACTGCTGTTCCAACTAGAGTTTTCCTAATTCTAAGATGTCTTTTTTGGCGCAATTTATTTCTAGATTTAATTTTAATCATATAAGTTCACTCCTAACTACTTTTTAGCAGTTTTTCCTTCTTTTCTACGTACATATTCGTCTACGTAGCGAATCCCTTTTCCTAGATAAGGTTCAGGTGGACGAACCCCTCTAATATTTGCTGAAAATTCACCAACTAATTGTTTGTCAATTCCTGAAACATTAATCAACGTATTCTTAGGTAGTTCAACTGATAATCCTTCTGGAATATCAAATTTTACTGGATGAGAATATCCTGCACTAAGTACAAGTTGTACTCCTTGCATAACAGCACGATAACCTACACCAACCATTTTCAGTTTTTTTGTGTATCCCTCAGAAACACCTATAACCATATTGTTAATAATAGCTCTAGTAGTTCCGTGGACTGATTTGTCTTCTTTTGAATCAGACGGTCTCTCAATTACGATTACTGATTCATTTAACGTTAGTTTCATAGTTGATCTATACGTAAATTCTAATGATCCTTTTGGACCTTTAACAGTGATAGTTTGACCATCAACTGTTGCAGTTACACCTTGAGGTAGTGTAATTGGCATTTTCCCAATTCGACTCATTTATTACACCTCCTGATTTTAATTTTTACCATACGTAAGCTAAGATTTCCCCGCCAACTTTTTGTTTACGAGCTTCACGGTCTGTCATTACACCGTTTGAAGTAGAAATCACAGCTATTCCTAAACCATTTAATACTTTAGGAATTTCACTATTTTTTGCATAAACTCTAAGCCCTGGCTTAGAAATTCTTTTTAATCCTTTTATAACTCTATCTGTTTGCATGTATTTTAACGTTACACGTAAAGTATCTTGAACGCTACCTTTTATAACTTGCACGAAAGTGATATAACCTTCTTTTTTTAACAACTCTAAAACTTCTTTTTTAAGTTTAGATGCAGGCATATCAACCTTTTCGTGTTTCATTTGGTTTGCGTTTCTAATACGAGTTAACATATCTGCGATAGGATCTGTCATTACCATATTATAAATGCCTCCTTCCAATTATCTTGGAATATTTTTTTTACCAACTTGCTTTTCTAACTCCTGGTATTTGTCCTTTGTAAGCTAATTCACGGAAACAAATACGACATAATTTGAATTTTTTGTAAACTGCATGTGGTCTTCCACAGCGTTCACAACGAGTGTATTCTCTTGAAGAGAATTTAGACCCACGTTGTTGTTTTACAACCATTGCTTTTTTAGCCATAGTTTAGCCTCCTTATTTTTTAAACGGCATACCTAGTTGAGTTAATAATTCTAAACCTTCTAGATCTGTTTTTGCCGTAGTTACTAATACAATATCCATCCCTCTAACTCTGTTTACTTTATCGTAGTTAATTTCAGGGAATATTAATTGTTCTTTAATACCTAATGTGTAATTTCCTCTACCATCAAATGCTTTTTTAGAAACTCCTTGGAAGTCTCTAACACGTGGTAATGCGATTGAAACTAATTTATCTAAGAACTGATACATTCTTTCTGCTCGCAATGTAACTTTACAACCAATTGCCATTCCTTCTCTTAATTTGAAGTTCGCAATTGACTTTTTAGCACGTGTAATAACAGGTTTTTGTCCAGTTATCGCTGTCATTTCGTTAACTGCATCATCTAATACTTTTGTGTTAGTGATTGCATCACCAACTCCCATGTTGATAACAATTTTAACAACTTCGGGTGATTGCATTATTGATTTATAATTAAACTTTTCTACAAGTGATGTACGAATACTGTTTTGATATTTTTCTTGTAAGCGATTCATATGCAAAAGTCTCCTTTCTGATTAGTCTAAAACCTCACCAGATTTTTTAGAATATCTTACTTTTCTTGTTATTTCTTTTTTCTTTACTGTTTCAGTAACTACTTTATATCCTACTCTTGTAGTTCCTGTTTTCTTTTCAGAAATCATTACGTTTGAAATTTGGAATGGTGCTTCAAATTCCTGAATTCCACCGTCAGGGTTATTTTGCGTAGGTTTAGCATGTTTCTTAATTATGTTTACACCTTCGACGATTACCTTGTTAAGCTTAGGATAAACTTTTAAAACTTTTCCTTCTTTACCAAGGTTTTTACCGCTAATTACTTTAACAGTGTCTCCTTTTTTAATCTTCATATTATACCTCCTGCCCTAAATTACTTCTGGAGCAAGTGAGACTATTTTCATGTATCCTGCCTCACGTAACTCTCTTGCTACTGGTCCGAAAATACGAGTTCCACGAGGGGACTTATCTTCTTTAAGTATTACAGCAGCATTATCATCAAATTTGATGTATGAACCGTCTTTACGACGAACTTCTTTTTTTGTTCTAACTACTACAGCTCTAACAATCTCTCCTTTTTTGACGCCTCCGCCAGGAGTTGCATGTTTAACTGTGCATACAATAGTATCACCGATACTAGCATACTTACGTCCAGTGCCTCCTAAAACCTTAATTATTAAGACTTCACGAGCTCCAGAATTGTCTGCTACTTTTAATCTTGATTCTTGTTGAAGCATATTAAGAACCTCCTTCTTTAAGCTCTCCTTAAATGTCTGCTTTAGTATCCGTTATTTCTAATAAACGGAATCTTTTTGTTTTTGATAATGGACGAGTTTCCGTGATTTTAACTACATCACCGATTTTTGCTTGATTTAATTCATCATGAACAGCAAATTTCTTAGATTGTTTAACACGTTTTCCATATAAACGGTGTTTTCTATAAGATTCCACCATTACTGAAATTGTTTTTTCAGTTTTATCTGATACAACTGTACCAGTAAGTACTCTTCTACTATTACGTTCCATAAGTTTCTCCTCTCGCCTTACTCTGTACGTTCGTTAAGAACAGTCTTCATACGAGCGATAGCTTTTTTTACTTTTCCAATGCGAGCTGTATTTTCTAATTGTCCAGTCGCTTGTTGGAAACGAAGATCAAATAGTTCTTTTTTAAGATCTACAATTTCTAAATTAATTTTCGCAGTGTCCCATTCTCTAATTTCATTAGCTTTCATTAGAATCACCACTTTCTTTTTTGATTACTCGTGTTTTAATTGGAAGTTTGTGTGCTGCAAGTCTTAAAGCTTCTCTTGCTATTTCTTCTGACACTCCACCGATTTCAAACATGATTACATTTTCTTTTACAACTGCTACAAATCCGTCTGGAGAACCTTTCCCAGATCCCATTCTAACTTCTAAAGGTTTAGAAGTTTTAGCCATGTGAGGGAAAATTCTAATCCATACTTTTCCTTGACGTTTCATATATCTAGTCATTGCAATACGAGCAGCTTCTATTTGGCGATTGGTAATCCAAGCGCCAGTTCCAGCAGCTAGTCCGAAATCTCCGAAACTAATTGTTGTTCCACCTTTTGCAACTCCTTCATATGAAACTCTATGAGGGCGTCTATATTTTGTTCTTTTTGGTGTTAACATTATTTAGTCCCTCCTCTTTTTTTAGCAGGTAGGATTTCACCTTTGTAAATCCATACTTTAATTCCTAATTTTCCGTATGTAGTTGTAGCTTCTGCGGCAGCGTAATCGATATCAGCACGTAATGTATGTAATGGAACATTCCCGTCGCTATATCCTTCACTTCTTGCCATTTCAGCTCCACCTAAACGTCCTGAAACTAATGTTTTACATCCTCTAGCGCCAGCTCTCATAGCTCTTTGAATAGCCATTTTTTGAACACGTCTAAATGATGCTCTATTTTCTAATTGTTGAGCCATAGATGCAGCTACTAATTGAGCGTCAACTTCTGGTCTTTTAATTTCTTTAACATTTAGAAAAATGTCTTTACCTGTTAATTTTTTTAACTTAGCAACAACAGCGTTTTTGATACTACCTTCACGACCAATAACCATTCCTGGTTTAGCTGTGTTAACAGTAATAATAACTCTGTTTTTACTTCTTTCAATTTCAATTCTAGAAACTGCTGAATTCACATAAACTTCTTCTAATAGAGCGCGAACTCTTAAGTCTTCATGTAATAAATCAGCAACGTCATTCTTATCTGCATACCAACGAGAATCCCAATCTCTAATAATTCCAACTCGTAGTCCAACAGGACTTACTTTTTGACCCATGTGATTCCCTCCTTTACTCTTTCTCAGCCACTACAACAGTAGTATGGCTAGTTCTTTTCAAGATTTGAGAAGCTCTACCTTGAGCTCTTGGTCTAAATCTCTTAAGTGTAGGACCTTCTCCTACAAAAACTTCTTTAACATATAATTTTTCAACATCCATATTAAAGTTATGTTCTGCATTAGCAACTGCTGATTTTAAGATCTTTTCAACAACTGGTGATGCAGCTCTTGGAGTTAATCTAAGTATCGCAAATGCTTCTCCGATATCTTTACCTCTAATTAAATCGATAACTAGTTTTATTTTACGAGAAGATATGCGTACCATTTTTGCTTGTGCTCTAGATTCCATCATAAATCCTCTACTTTCTTTTAGCTTTTTTATCGTTTTTTTCGTGTCCTTTAACTGATCTTGTAGGAGCGAACTCTCCTAGTTTATGACCAACCATATCTTCTTGCACATAAACAGGTATATGCTCTTTCCCGTTATATACTGCGATAGTGTGACCTACAAACTGTGGAAAAATAGTTGATCTACGTGACCATGTTTGAATAACTTTTTTCTTTTTTGATGCATTCAATACTTCAATTTTCTTCATTAAGTGATTGTCACAAAATGGACCTTTTTTTATTGAACGTGCCATGTTTGAGTTCCTCCTCTCTATTTCTTGCGTCTAACAATTAATCTATTGCTAGCTTTATTTCTTGATCTAGTTTTTAATCCAAGTGCTGGTTTACCCCAAGGCGTAACTGGATTCTTACGACCGATTGGTTGACGTCCTTCTCCACCACCATGAGGGTGGTCTACAGGATTCATAACACTACCTCTTACGGTTGGTCTGACTCCTTTATGACGAGTTCTACCAGCTTTACCGATATTTACTAATTCATGAAATTCATTTCCAACTTCACCAATAGTTGCACGGCATACTCCTAGAATTCTTCTTACTTCTCCACTCGTTAATCTAACTAATACGTATTTTGTTTCACGTCCTAAGATTTGAGCGCTTGTTCCTGCAGAGCGAACTAATTGTCCGCCTTTTCCAGGATATAATTCAATATTATGAATTACTGTACCAACAGGGATACTCATAAGTGGTAACGCATTACCAATTTTAATATCTGCTTTTGGTCCTGATTCAATAAACATTCCTACTTTTAATCCTTTAGGAGCGATAATATATTTTTTCTCTCCATCAGCATAAAATATTAAAGCAATATTAGCTGAACGGTTAGGATCATATTCAATAGTAGCTACTTTACCAGGGATAACGTCTTTATTTCTTTTAAAGTCGATGAGACGGTATTGTCTTTTGGCTCCACCACCATGATGGCGAACCGTGATTTTACCTTGGTTATTACGACCAGACTTTTTATTTAATTTTGTTAACAAAGATTTTTCAGGTTTATCCGTAGTAATCTCTGCATAATCTAATTTAGTCATGTGTCTTAAACCGGGTGTCGTCGGCTTGTATTTAATTAAAGCCATACTGATAACCTCCTTTTATTTACTATACTTCAAACATTTCAATCTTGTCGCCCTCGGCTAATTTAACCATAGCTTTTGTAACGGCAGGTTTGAAACCTGAATGTTGTCCTACTCTTTTCATTTTTGGAGTAGAATTAATTGTGTTTACTTTAACTACTTTTACATCGAACAATTCTTCAACCGCTCTTGCGATTTGAATTTTATTAGCTCTTTTGTCAACACTAAATGTGTATTTGTTTTCTTTTTCCACTAATACCATTGTTTTCTCTGTAATGATAGGGCGTATGATAATTTCTGATGCTAACATTATCCAAGCACCTCCTCATATAATTTAACAGCGTCAGCTGTTATTACTACTGTATGATAACTCATTATTTCATATACTGAAGCATGGCTAACTGTTGTTACAATTACGCCTGGAATATTTCTTGCAGATAAAGCAACTGTTTCGTTATTTTCAGGTAAAACAATCATAATTTTACCACTAACATTTAAGTTGTTTAATACTTCAACCATTCCTTTTGTTTGAACTGATTCTAAAGTTAAGCTATCTAATACTTTGAAACTCTCATCTTTAACTTTTAAAGATAAAACAGTTTTAAGTGCTAAACGACGAACTTTTTTGTTAACTTTGATAGAGTAATCTCTTGGACTTGGACCAAAAACAACTCCTCCGCCGACCCAAAGTGGTGATCTTGTCGATCCACTTCTAGCGCGTCCGGTTCCTTTTTGTTTCCAAGGTTTACGTCCACCACCGCGTACTTCCCCGCGTGATTTTGCTTTATGTGTACCTTGACGCATAGCAGCTCTTTGAGCTTTAACTACGTCGTACAAAACTTGTTGGTTTGGCTCAACAAAGAAAACCGAATCTAATAATTCTACTTTTCCAATGTCTTGCCCTGCTTGATTCAACAATGCAACTTTTGGCATTTTAAATCCTCCTTTCAGATAATAATTATTCTTTAGCTTCTACAGCTGTATCTTCAACTTTTTCTTCTTGTACAGGTATGTAGTTTGCTGGATCTAAAGGTTCTATCGTACTAGTTTTAATTCCACGTTTAACTATTACAACACCTTTTTTAGGTCCAGGAACTGAACCCTTTATTAATAATATGTTTCTTTCTAAATCAACTTTAACAATTTCGAGATTTTGAATAGTAACTGTTTCAACACCCATATGTCCAGGTAAGTTCTTACCTTTTCTTACGTGATTTGGATCAATTGATCCCATTGAACCAGGACGTCTGTGATAATGAGAACCGTGGGCCATTGGACCTCGGTGCTGATTGTGACGTTTAATATTACCTTGGAACCCTTTACCTTTTGAAGTTCCTGTAACATCAACTAATTCTCCTTCTTCGAATATATTTACCCTAATCTCTTGACCTACTTCGAAATTACTAAGTTCTTTACCAGCAATTTCTCTTAAGTAGCGCTTAGGCGTTGAATTAGATTTTGCGAAATGTCCAAGTTCTGGTTTGTTCGCTAATTTAACTCTTTTTTCTCTGAAGCCCAATTGCGTAGCTTCGTAACCATCATTTTCAACTGTTTTCTTTTGTAGAACAACGTTAGGGTCACACATTACAACAGTGACTGGTATTAATACAGCGTCATCGTTAAATATTTGTGTCATTCCTACTTTTGTTCCTAAGATACCTTTGGCCATGAGTACACCTCCTAATTTATTTTAATACAATATCTACACCAGATGGTAAATCTAGGTGCATTAAACTGTCGATAGTTGCCGGAGTTGGATCCGTAATATCGATAAGACGTTTATGAGTACGTCTTTCAAATTGTTCACGAGAAGTTTTATTAACGTGAACACTTCTTAGAATCGTAAAAATTTCTCTTTCCGTTGGTAACGGGATTGGACCTGAAATCTTAGCCCCTGTTTTCTTAGCTGTTTCTACGATTTTCATTGCTGATTGATCTAATAATCTATGATCATAAGATTTCAATCTAATTCTAATTCTTTGACCTGCCATTATATGTCCTCCTTTCGCCTATATTGATATATAGACTTGCTCTGTGTGAATTACCCAACACACTACCAAGACAACGCCTCTCGGTGTGTCAGCAACCTCCCACTTCGTTGCCTGACTCTGGCGTGAGTCTTGACTATAATATCAAAATTAAAGATCTTATGCAAGAGATTTATATATTTATTTTTTTCATTTCTTTCCTTATATTATATATAGTAAAAATCAGT
>CAYVZR010000029.1:0-15272 GCA_964456195.1 uncultured Candidatus Izemoplasmatales bacterium
TACTTATCTATTTGGATAAGTATGTTTAAATGGTTGATTTATCAACCTTTGTTCTGTGTGTTTAATTCATCTAATACTTTTTCTAAAGCATCTAGTAAATATTGATATTCAGAATTACCTCTTAATCTAAAATATAAAGATCGGAGTAAATTCTTAATATTAACATCTACATTGTAATCTTCTGGAAATTTTGCAAGTTTTTTAAAACTTTTAAATCCACTTATCCATTCAAATAAGAATTCTTTACTAAGAACATCTCTACTTATACCTTCTACTATTGCAGTTACCATTCTTTCATCTTCATCACTGATGAAGACATAGGTATTAATCATAAAACGATTTTTTATATGTCCAAACATTGTCTTGAATTCTTTCTCTCCAAGTTCATTACATTTAAATAATTGAGCAAACAAGTCAGCACTATGAGCCACACTGTGAGCCCATCCAACTTCTTTTATATATCCTCTAAAATCAGTTTCATTTTGGAAATAATCAAGGAACTCGCTATATAATTTGTTAAATAATTCATCTGGAAGTATTTTATCGTTTCGTTGTCTGTATACAATTATTACAAGAGCTAACAAACTAAATGATCTTGTTAAAACTGATAAGTCATAATAATTAGGCATATCATACTTCATACCATTATCACCAAGAAGAGTTCTTGTAATTTTAACCATTTCTTCTTTAGATAAATTATCGTAATATAGTAAATTCGCTAGAATAGGATAAACAAGACCATCTCTAATAAAATCATCATGATTCCCTATATTCTTAAGTAACTCAGTTGCTAATTGAAATTTGTCAATTTTTTCATTGAACTTGAATTTATTTTCTTTTATCTCTTTTAATAATTCTACTAATTCCATCTTCATGAAAAATTCCTCCTTTATAACAATGCACTAACAAAATATTGTATTACTCCAATTAAAGACCCAAGTATTAATCCTATTATTTCAATATGTTTAAGTTCTCTATTCATTAATCCAAAGATGATTTTTTCAAACTCAATAAAATCAAGTGCGTTAATTCTTTCTATAACAATGTCTCTAATATTCAAATTAGTAAGTCCTACTTCTTTAAATTGATCAATCATATCATCAAAGAACTGATCTCCTTCTTTATCTAAAAAATCTTTAGCCATTTGATCAACATTGCTACCTAAAAACATTCTTACCATTGACGGAATCTTTTCAACAATTTTGGAAAGCAGTGAATCCATCACTTGTTTTTTTAGTTCATCCATATTTTCATTGTTCATAATTTTATCAAAAATAACTTCTTTTGAAAGCAATTCTTTTTCAATAGTATCAGCAAGTGATATAGCCATTTGATCCTTTCTCTTTGGAAAAACTCCTTGGAAAGTAAAAAATAGAATTTTCACAGGATTAACTGGCCTAAAAAGCATTTTTATTGCTACTTTATTTGTAATCCAACCTATTAGTCCGCCTATTAATACCATTATAAAAAATCTTAATACTTCCATGAATATCACTCCTTAACTCTGTATCACAATTATAACATATATTGTGGTATTTTAAAATTATTCACATGCCTTTTTTTAATATTTGATTATTTAAACAAAAAGAAAAAACGACTCTAAAGATCGCTTTTTC
The DNA here is from genome assembly GCA_964456195.1 of uncultured Candidatus Izemoplasmatales bacterium. Classification (GTDB taxonomy): domain Bacteria; phylum Bacillota_I; class Bacilli_A; order Izemoplasmatales; family Izemoplasmataceae; genus JAFGXW01. Next base: position 1,617 of record CAYVZR010000029.1, read on the forward strand.
TGTATTTACAATTTTTGTTGTTTACATCGTCATTATACATATTTTTTTTCCTTAGTATCCTATTTATTAACATATATGACCCATCACTTAACAGATGATTTTTTGTGTTTATAATACAACAATAAATCAGTAACTACCATTAATAAATTAATAACATACAATACTAATACAAAATCAAGATTATAAATTAATTTATGGACTATTCCAAAACAATAACCAATCATTACCACATAAATAAATACTAAGCTTTTTCCTTCAACGCTTTTACTTTTTATACTCTTGTGGATTGCTGCCGGCCAGGCAAATCCGAAGCAAATTAACATTCCAATTTCAAATACACTCATAATTTTCTCCTATATGTTTACTCTTCTGTTTCATTTCTTTTTAAATCAACATTAAATAATTCACCTAAGAACGCATCAACATCTGCTCCATTTAAAAAGTAATTATATATTAAAGTGCTTGATGATTTTTCAAGACCAATAACAACTGTGTTATGGTGTACGGCTGAATCATATTTAAGTGATTCAAGTTCTTTTTCAGTAAATTCATTTTTTACTAATAAAACTACTTTTATTATTGAAGCATTTGGTGTATAAGCACTCATTTCGTTACTTAAATCTCTTGGTGTAGGACAAATTTCGTCTGTTTTTTTATCAAGGAAATAGACTGCAATTCCTAAAGAATTTATATTATCTTCTATTTGTTTTAATACTAAAAAATAAACATCATTTTTATGAAAAATGGTAAAATCATCATCAAAGAAATTTTTATATGCATCATCATTAAAATATTCTAGAGTATCATCGAATACATCAAATGTTTTCATTAATGTTACTCTTTTTAAATCATTTACTTTTCTCATATAGTAAATATATTCATAAAAGAAGAATTTATATAATAATGTCATTATGAAAACAATAATAACCAGAGTTACGAAATAAGTAATTATTTGGTAAACAAACATTAATACTATCAAAAGAAAAAAAATCGTGATGAATAAACCAGAAAGTAATTTAGCTTTCTTTAAATATTGTGAATCCTTCTTTGAATAATAATCATATTCTTTTTTTGTCATATTATTACCTCCACTTGCTATTATATTATACCTTATTTTAAACTTTCTGATATAGTTTTTTTACCATGAAACAAATTGTTTGTTTTTCATCACTTGTTGAGATTCTTTTTATAACAGTAAATCCTAATTTCTCATAAATGGGAATGTTTGATAAATCGGCTGTTTCTAGAGTCATTTCGTTATAACCTAAGTCTTGAAAATACATATAGGAATTTCTTATTGCCTTTCCCATATAGCCTTTACCTTTATAGTTAAAATCCACCCCGGTAGAATAAAGATGAACTTTTCCTTCTTTATTTTCTTCCTTCTGATACTTATTGTAGATTTTAAGATATTTTATCAGTTTCGCTATTTCTGCGATTCTCAAATTAAAAATAAGCTTAATAACTAATAGCAAGCTATTTGTTCGTAATATCCTCATAAATGAAATTTGAGCTTTATCCTTTGCATCCATAAAAGTTATATAGCCTATCGATTTCGAATCTTTCTTAACTACAGATATATACCCATATTTATTTATAATTTTATACATCATGAGAAAAGTATTAAATAATACTTTCTTTCGTTTATCATCTCTTTTAATAGTGTATACAAAATTCGAATGAGTTAAAAATGCATCACTCATGATATTTGCCATCTCAATGAGTTCATTTTTATTTAAATATTTATTACAGTTTTCATCAATTATCATCAAATCACCCTAATACTTATTTTGAGCCACTCTAAGTAAACTTGCTCCAAAGCGATCTAACTTAATAATAAAATGTCTATTTCCATAGTCAAAAGATAAATCTCTTCTCAATGTCATTACTGGATTTCTAATATCTTTTATGTCTACTACCTCATCAATAGCTCCTGTGAAATGAAATCCTCCTTCTTTATATACAAGGTTTACTCTTCCAACAGGGATTCTTTCATCATCCTCAAATCTTAAGAAATCTAAAAATCCAGAACTTTCAATAACTGAATCTTCAAGTTTATCCTTGAAATCTCTTTGAAATGCATCCCAATCAAGTAAGTTGTCAAATTTGAACCCATGAAGGAATCCATACTCATCCATATATCCTTCAGTATGACAATGTGTACATTCAAAAGCATTTCCTTTTGTAGTTATAGAATTTATAGCTTCACATTCTGGACAAACATATATCGCATTTTCTAATCCTTCAGCAAGTTTTTTTCCAGGATGCTTTACCATTGCTTTTCTTTGGTATTCATAATCATTATTTTCAAGTGCCTTATGAATTCTAACATGAATTTCTTTAACACTCATATCTACTAATTCCTCTTTAGGAATAGTTAAATTGTAATTTAATTCAGCTCTTCTATTCTTTCTTTTACCCGTAGCCCATCTAGGCTTTGATAAGAATCCACCTTTTACGTTACATGTAATAACATCTACTTTTAATTTTTTGATAAGTTTCATCGTTGATTCTTCAATATGTTTTGTAGAACCATAAAAAGTAGTATTTCCCTCAGGAAAAATCAATATCGGATAACCTCTTTTGACTGCTCTAATTAATCCTCTAGCAGTTACTAAATCGCTCAATCCTTTCGATTTCGGAATTATGTGTGCTACATGAGTAAAAAGAAACTTTGTAGGTTGATGGGTAAACAAAACTCTTGATGCAACTACATACGATGCCACTTTGAAGCGCATTGGGACTTGTACAACATCAAATAAATATGTATGATTTGCAAGCATAACATAAGGTTCTTTAGTTTTATAGTTTATTCTTTTATCTTTATTTATAGTTACTCTCACATCAAAAAACATCCACACGTGGACTAAAGGACGAATTATTGTAAGTAGAAAGTCTTGAAATAAGTCTTTTTTAGTTTTTTTCATTATGCACCTCTATGTTTTCTCTATAAATAGTTTACAATATTACTTTGTAGATTTCAAGAAACAGCATTCAAAAAGCTCTGCTCTAAAGTGAACTTATTTTAGTAGTCGCTTTAAAAAAATGATTAGATATGATGTATACAATGACATTTTATTAAACAATACATAAAAAAAAGTGCAATTCACACTTTTTTTATATCCTAAAATCAATCCCTTTTACAGGTCTTTTCCTTCCCATTCAAGGTAAAATTTATTTAGAAAATCAACCATGTATGTTGTTCTCTTCTCTGCTATTTTTCTTGCTTCTTTTGTATTCATAAGATCTTTTAGTTTTAAAAGCTTATCATAAAAATGAGATACTGAATCCAAACCATCTTTACTCTCTGGATTATAAATCATTCGATTATTCTTTCCCCCATATGCAAATGTTCTAGCTATGCCTATTGCGCCTATTGCGTCTAATCTATCTGCATCTTGGACAATCTTGCCTTCTAAACTATCAGGAATACTCCCTTTTGAATAGGAAATATTCTTAATAATATGAATAACTGTTACTACATCATTATTAGGATATCCTATTTCAAATAAAGTTTTCTCAAGATCGTTTATAGATTTCATAATATCACTTGTAACTTTTTTATCAATTAAATCATGAGTTAAAGCAGCAATTCTAACAATATTTAAATCTATATCCATGTTCTTAGAAATTTGCACAGCGTTGTTCATTACTCTTTTTGCATGATAAAAATCATGTCCTGTAGTTTCAAACATTAGTATACTTTTAACATATTTTTTTACTTTATTTAATTTAATTTCCATAATGCCCTCCAAAAGAAAAAGATAACTTTCTAGTTATCTTTTATTGTATCTTAATTTTAACTTTTTGTAATCAAAATTCGAAATGAAATATAAGCTATGTAATAAGAAGAACCCTAGAATAATGAATAATATAATGTAGTATGGCCAGTCTGGTAAAAATCTTGCAATGATTAAAGGTTTCTCACCTATAAACATATAGTTCTTATTAAAGAAATAATTTACCGATATAACCACTGGCGATACAAGTATAAACAGTGCAAAAGTCTTATAAATTGAGGATAATTTGATTCTAAACCCATATGCTTTATAGTAATATATTGGGACAATCGTGATGCTCATATGAAGCAAAATGAAGTGGTAATATCTCATATTATAGTATGTATATCCCAAAGTATTCGGTATAAACAATGCTAGTAATCCACCAAGAAGGCCTACAAAAAATAGAATTTCAAATATCTTATACTTGTTAGTTGCAAGGAGTGCAATTGATAACATTACTCCAAAACTACATATGTGAAGTGGAACACTGAACATTCCAAATCCCCAGTAATGAATATGATATGTAATTTCAAGAAATAATAACCATATAATGAATCCGTATCTAAACACTTTTTCATATTTTGAGTTATGAATTTTATCTGCGATTATAAGAGTCCCGATAACACTAAGTATTCCAAGTAATACTAAAACACCATGTTGCCAAGTAAATGGTTTCATAGCTAACTCAAAATCTATATCATGTCCGAAAAATCTTGCTAAACTCATATAATCATCTCTCTATTCTTTAAGAACATATAAAAAGGGCAAATTAATTCGCCCTTTACAAATTATCTGTTTTTATGTTTCCCAATGCCGTTTCGCATCTTACTAAATTGTTGAACTCCTTCATGATACTTTGGTGAGTTTTCACCTTGAATAAGTGGTAAAACATATTCGTAAAACTCTTCTGTTACAAAGTTACCTTGACTATTTATCATTGACTTAGGCATTATTTTCTCTTTATTTGCAATCATATTAAGAGGTTGTTTTCCTAGTATTATTTTGTATGGTGATGAAGATATTCTTTCAATAGTAACCATTAATCCGCTTTCACCTTTAATTACTAAATCTACTGCTTTTTCGCCTACTGATATTGCTTCTTTTACATCAGTTAAACTTTGTAAATGTGCAGCTGATCTTTGAGTAGTTCCAAGTTCGATATTTCTTGATGAAAATCTCATTTCATTATTTACTATTTGAGATAGTTTAGAAGAAACTCCTCCAAGTTGGAAATGTCCGAAAGCATCTTTTAATGCTGACGATGAACTTAAGAAAATTCCTTCTGAATCACTTAGTCCCTCAGATACAGCAACTAAACATTGATTCTTCTTCTCATATATTCTTTTAACATCTTGTTTAAATTTTTCAATTGAGAATGGAACTTCTGGAAGATAAATTAGGTCCGGACCAAATCCGTTTTTAGTAGCTACACTTGATGCTGCTGTTAACCAACCAGCATGTCTACCCATAATTTCAATAATTGTTACTTTCCCTTTTGGATATGCTAACATATCATAGCTAACTTCCATAACTGTATTTATAATGAATTTAGCTGCACTACCATAACCTGGTGTGTGATCTGTATAAGGTAAATCATTATCAATTGTTTTTGGAACTCCTATAATTCTAACTTCATATCCAACATGTTTCATATATTCTGAAATTCTATCACAAGTATCCATTGAATCATTACCACCATTATATAGGAAGTAACGGATATTATATTTTTGGAATATAAATAGCAGGCGTACATAGTCAGTATCATCTTCTTTGTAGTCAGCCATTTTATATCTAACAGATCCAAAAGCTGAGCCAGGAGAATGTTTAAGTAATTCTATCTCCGCTTCATCTTGTTTACTTATATAAATGAAATCTTCATTTAAAGCACCTTGAATTCCGTGCTTCATCATTAAAATTTCTTCAATTACATCTTGATGCTTTAAAGCCTCTTTAATAACTCCATATGCAGATGCATTAATAACACTTGTTGGGCCACCTGATTGTCCATAAACTAAGCTACCTTTTAATTTTTTCATAGGTGTCAGCTCCTAACTATTTATTATTATCATATCATATTATCACAAAAAGAAAAGAACCGTTTCCGTAATGCGTGATGATATTGATAATTTTGTACAAAGTGCCCAAAATTATTTACTTTTTGCTTTTTGGTTTTCTAAAGAAAAACCTCGGTACTGTCTCAACTATTTCTTTATAATCAACTTTATTCTTAAGAAGCTTCTGTTCCATTTTAGGAACAGAATAGAGATTGAAAAGTAATAACATTCCAATTAAACCTAGTATAGTGAAAAAGTTTAATCCTATGCTTAGACTCGTAATATAACAACCAACCCAAAAGGTAATTTCCCCAAAATAATTAGGATGTCTTGAGTATTTCCATAGACCAGTTCTAATAGATTTATTGATTACCTTCTTGCGGTGAATTCTTCTTTGATTATCGGCAATCATATTAATTACTGCACCTAAAATCATTACAAATACACCTATATAAATAAATACTTCTTGATTAATTGTATTAGTTAAAACATAGTAAATTGGATATAGTCCTAAAAATACTAACAGTGTTGGAAATATATGAATCCCAAAATAACTAATTATCCAATAAAACTTTTTAAATTTATTTCTAAATTCAACATATCTAAAGTCTTCATCTGATAAACCTTTATAGTCTATTAACCAGTTAGTTGTTAATCTTAAACTCCAAAAAGAAACTCCAAACAACATAAACATTGAAGACACAGAATAACTATCTTGTTCATACATCAACATCAACATAATAACCACAGGTATTAAAGACCAGTAAGGATCATATACAGATGAATCATCGTGAATAAAACTAAACAAGAAAATGAGTGATGTCATTATAATATCAATTATTAAAAGTAAAAGTAATAAGTTCATTGAACCTCTATAACTAAAAAAGATATAAGTCCCAAGCAACAATGTAATTAAATATTCCATAAATAAGTAGTATAATGATTTCTTTTTGCTCATAGTATCATCCTTTTTCTATAATTTTTTTATTTGAAATAATCAACTTTCAAAAGCTTTCTACAAAGTTCATAGTATTTACTAGCTGACTGAATTAATGTTAAATCACTTTCTTCTGAAGTGCTTGATAATGCATAATGATTAATTCCATCATATATCGAATAATCTTTAAAATAGACTATTGGTTCATAATCATTTGAGAAGATATCATTCCCCACGTAATAATCGTATTTTGTTTCTAATCCAAACATATTTACAATTGTTGGAAGTATATCAAATGAACTTGTTAATTTAGTTATGACTTGATGCTCGATATCACTCGACCAAATGAATAAAGGTGCTCTATTCTTTAGATAATTTTCATCAATATTTTTATACGATTCATAGTCACCTTGATCTAGAGCATATGGATAATGATCATTAGTTAATACTATAACAGTATTCTCAAGTATTCCTTTAGCTTCTAAATCAGCTAATAAAATTCCTACCATCTCGTCCACATCAAGTTGTGAAGCAATATATTTTTTTATTGATAGTGGCGCATCTTCTCCATAATATTCATCTACTGCATCAAAATGTTTTTCAACTGTTAGATTTGTCATTTCATATGGTGAGTGCCCCGACAACGTTAACATGAAACTATAGAATTTCTCATTTTCTAAAACTGAATAGTCTAAAGTTTCCTCCATAAAAATCGAATCATATCTGATGTCCGTTTCTGATAATTCTAATTCATATTGTCCATAAAAACTATCATATCCGAAACCTTCATAAATAATATGTCTTGTGTAAAACTCTTTATAATTATTATGAAAGGCGTTTGTAGCATAATCATCATTATTAAATAATTCCGGTAAAGAATAACTAAAAGTATTCTCATTATATATATAGCAAGTTGGACCATCTTGAATAGATGGGATTATTGATGTTGTAAATATGACTTCAGAATCACAAGTAGTTCTAGGAAATACCGGAGTAAAATGATTTTGAAAGTCTAACCCTTCATTTTTCAGCTTATAGATATTAGGAGTAAGTTCTTCGCTAACTACTATAGAATCAAAACTTTCACCAACTATAAATACAAGATTTTTGTCTTTAAATATACTCGTATAATCGTTCTCAGAATGGATTTTAATATTATTCTCGTAATAATCTTCAATATACTCTAAATCTCTTTTAGTAGTAAGTGACGGTGTTAATAGCGCAGCTGAATCTCTTACTAACAAATTTAAAGTTCCAAACTTAGATACAAATCTTTCTTTGGAGAAAATTGATATATATAAATAATGATCACTCATATGCAATCTTGCTGCATTAACAGGAAGAGCTGCATTTATATTCACAAGGAAAAACATCAATAATGGAACAACATAAAAACTCTTAAAAGTCTTTTTACTAAACTTAATATGAGAAGTATGATTGTGAACAAGATAGATTGTCAAAAATATAATAAAAATTAGAACGAAGTAAACATGAATAAAACTAAATTCATATGTTCCCTCTGCAGATTCAGCACCCTCTGTTGCATTTCCAAACTCTTTGAAACTAAAGAAATCAGTAAACAATCGATAATAGAAATCTTGAGCGAAAACATAAATAGTATATATAAGCATAAATACTATATCAAATACTTTACTTACCTTTTTAGGAAGTAACATTGAAAATATAATCAAAAACATAATCATTAGGATAACTGAGAAGATATGGATTGTATTAAATTGAAGATGGTTCTCAAGTGAAAAACCAACCTCCAATAAAATAACAAAACTAGCAAGATAGATTTTGTCTTTGTACTGAACAAAAAGATTTTCAGTTTTATTGTATATTTTATAGAAAAGATACCCTGTAAATGCGAGTGATCCTATATATATAATCCATATCAATATTGATTCTACCAAATCACTACTACCATCTCTTAGAAAAAAAGCTATTCTAATAATAAGTATTAGAAGTAAGCTTAAAGACATAATTAATTTAATGTTTTTTTTATTTTTCATATTTCATCATCCCTCAAGTTTGTAATTGAACATCAACTCATATACATTTTAACACAAATAGTGTCTAATAGTATACTGAATAAATATAGTTGACAACAATAATTATTAATGCTAAAATTGTATTATGACATGGTTGTCATAATAGGAGGTGGTTGAGATTCCAACAAAAACATTTTTAAATTTAAATCAAGAGAAACAAGACAGAATTATTAAGGCTTCGTTAATAGAATTTTCAGAGAGAAGTTTCGAAGAAGCAAGGCTATCTAACATAATCAAAGCCTCTGACATCCCAAGAGGTAGCCTATATCAATACTTCAAAGATAAAAGAGATTTATATTTTTATTTGTTCAAGATTATTCAAGATAACAAAATAGAATTTCTTAAGGATGATCTCCTAAACATTGATGGGCTTCCGTTTTTAGAGCTATTTAGGATTTTATATAAACAAGGGATAAAATTTGCTAATGCACATCCAGAATATATTGGTATTGGTAAGCATCTATTTAACTCGCGTGGGCAAATTTATGATGAACTTGCTGGAGATGGTTTAAAGTTGGCAAGAGATTATTATATAGGATATATAGAAAGTGATAAACAAAAGGGAATAATTAGAGCAGATGTTGATTCTGAAACTCTTGCGGATTTAGTTCTTACTCTAACAACAAATGTTGCTACTAAAGAATTCTCAAAAGACAATTTTAATTTAGACAGTTTTTTAGTAAAAATAGACAATTTGATTAACATATTCAAGAAAGGCATAGAATAGGTGAGCTGATGTTTAAAGTTGAAGACTTGAAATTTAGATATCCAAAAGGAACATCAAATGTAATTAATGGAATAAGTTTTGAAATCAAAGAAGGTGAAATTTTCGGATTTCTTGGCCCAAGTGGTGCAGGTAAAAGTACAACTCAAAAAATAATGATAAAAATATTAGAAAAATTTGAAGGAAAGATCTCATATAACGGAAAAGACATAACTGAATTCAAAGACGATTTCTATGAAGAAATTGGTGTAAGTTTTGAAATGCCTATCCACTTTTCAAAAATGACAGCTATGGAAAATATCGACTTTTTCCTTAAACTATACAAGAATAAGGGTGATATTGAATCACTAATGAAAAGAGTAGGTTTATGGGAAGATAGAGATATGATGGTAGGAGAGTTCTCAAAGGGAATGAAAATAAGATTAAATATCGTTAGAGCGATGTTAAACGATCCAACAATGTTATTCCTAGATGAACCTACAAACGGATTAGATCCAACAAATTCAATGATTTTAAAAGATATGATTAGAGAGTTTAGAGAAAACGGTGGAACTGTTTTTATTACATCACATATCATGAGTGATATTGATCAATTATGTGACCGAGTAGCGTTTATTGTTGAAGGCAAAATAATTGAAATGGATTCACCAAGAAATCTTAAAATAAAATACGGAAAAAGAACTATGACATTAGAATATAAAGAAAATGAAGAAACAGTAAGAGTTGAGTTTCCATTAGATAATATTGGTAAAAATAAAGAATTCTTAAACCTTTTACAATCAAAGGAAGTTGAAACATTACATAGTGGAGAAACTACACTGGAAGATATTTTCATCCAAGTAACAGGAGTACAACTTAAAGATGAAGAGTAGATTAGCTTTCTTAGTAAAAGGTGAATTAATAAGATTACACAAGTATAATATTACTTCTGTTAGTATCATAGTTGCCATTTTATGGGGTATTATGTTGTACTTTGTAAATGCTACAATTTTTGATACTATCTTACCACTACTTGTAATGATGGACGCAACAATGATGGCATTGATGTTTGTTGGAGCGGTTATGTTTTTTGAAAAAAGCGAATCAACAATTTCAACAATGCTTGTAACACCAGTAACGAATAAGGAACTAATTGTTTCTAAAATAATTGCCAATACAGTTCACAATGTAATAGCCTCATTATTTTTGGTATTAGTGTTCGTTTTTGTTAAAGATGTTCAAATAAATTTCATAATACTATTTTTAGGTATTGTGGTATGTACAACTTCTTTCACACTTGCAGGAATTATCTTATCGTATTTTGCTAAAGATTTCATGGGTTTATTGATGTATGTAGTGGTAATTATGATATCACTTATGATACCATTTGTTCTATTGATGATGGGCATAATTAGTGGCCCAGTATGGGAGAACGTTCTAATGTTTAGTCCTATTCAAGCAGCTCAAGAAATAATAAATGCAGGCTTTGAAGGTTATGTATTTACATATAAGTATTTTGTAAGCTTTGGATTGCTCTTATTTGGTGGAATTATCGGATATTATTTCTATGCATTACCAAAATTCCAAGATTATGCAATTAAACAAAGTGGGGTGTAATAATGTTTAAAACAGTACTATTAGCGGAATTAAAAAATATGTTTAGAGATAAAATGTATTTATTCTTTGCTATTTATCCAGTTTTAATGGGGTTCCTAGGATATTTATTAATACCTTATATGGAAAATAGACTACCTCCAGGTAGTCTATGGCCACAAATTCTAGCGATGTTTTTAATATTAGTAACTGGGTATATTTTTGGAGCATTGACAGGTTTCACATTATTAGACGATAAAGACGATTCTGTTCTTATGTCATTAAAGATTACACCTATTCCAGTTAGATATTATGTAATGGTTAAATTGTTATCTGGATATGTCTTTGGAGCAATTGCTACTTTCTTATTAATAATTGCAACAGGATTTTTACCAGGAGCTAGTTTTTGGGTAATATTAATGATAACTTTAGCAGGGGCAATGCAGGCTCCAGGAGTTGCGTTAATTATAAATTCATTTGCAGATAATAAAGTAGAAGGTTTCGTAATAATGAAGTTATCAGCAATGATATTAGCTTTACCAGTAGCGGCATTCTTCGTAATGGGGTGGCAAGAAGTATTCCTTGCTATTGCTCCAGGTTTTTGGACAGCTAGAATGATTCAAATCGAGTTACTACCTACAATGGATTATAACTTAACATTTATTGCATACTTCCTTGTAGGGATAGTTTATAACTTAGGATTTTTATATTTATTCATGAAAATATACACAAAAAGAAGCAATATTTAGGAGGTGAATTATGCATACATTTGGTGTAATATTAGTAATTTATGGTTTAATTTGTGTCATTGTTATAGCTACTAGATTGCCACTTGCTTATAACTCAGCAAAAGTTAAAGCTATGATGAAAATGATGGGTAAAAAAGGTTTTGACATCTTTTTCTTAGTTTGGACAGCTCTTGTACTTGGAGCCGGGGTATTAATTATAATGCTTAATCAGTAACAATTCTTTAACTTCAATATAAAAAAATGTTAGTGATCGATTGATCACTAACATTTTTATTTGTCTGTTTTTAAATTTCAATCCTAGGTTTGAAGTCGAGTCTTCTATAAAGGAAATATCCAACAAATGTAATTAAGAAATTACTTAATAACATTGCTGTCCATATACCGCTATTACCCATATCAGTAAAGTATTTAAAGTAGAAAATTAGTGGTATCCTGAAAAGCCAAAGTCTTGTGACACCAAAGATAAACGTATATTTTGTTTTTCCTGTTCCATTAAATGCACCAATAAATGTTTGGAAGACTGCCATCAATGGAAGTCCAATGATTAAATAAAACATGTATCTAACTGCTAAGTCTAGAGCTCCTTGGTCTCCTTCTAAAAAGACACTAACTAAAGGTCTTCTAACTCCAAGAATTATCAGACTTAGAACAATCATAATTCCAACTGAAAATTTCATAGCTTTAGAAAATGCTTCCTTTGCTCTTTCTGGATTTGCATTCCCAATATTTTGTCCAATATAAGCAGCGAGTATTCCACCCATTGCCATAACAGGGTGTAAAACCAGACTACTAAGTCTATTCCCAACACTAAAGGCAGCTATTGTTTGATCTCCATATGAGATAATTATTGTATTCATAATAACAAACCCAATTGCAGTTATTGCTTGTCCACTTGCTGCCGGTAATGCAATCTTGATTATTTTATTTGAAATATATTTTTGAATTTTAAATATCCTAAATGAAATAGTAATACCGTCTTTTGAGAAAAATAGTTGATACATAATAAATGGTACAACTACAACATTTGCTATAACTGTAGCATATGCTGCTCCTTGTACTCCTAAACCAAAATAAGAAATTAAAATAGGAGATAATACAATGTTAATTATCATTGTGATAACTCCAAAAACAACCGGAGTAAAAGTATCTCCACCAGACTGCCTAATCGCAGTAAAAGCAAAGAATATGAAAACAAAGATTAATTCAAATGATCTAATCTGCAAATATGAAATACTATTCTCAAGTAGATATCCCTTAGCTCCCATCATAGTCATGATATAAGGTGCGCCAAAATAAGATATAACATTTAATATCAAACCAGTCATTGCAGCTATAAATAAAAGGTTAGTAGCGTATTTTCTAGCATCTTCAATTTGATTAGAACCAACATATTGAGATATTAGAGCGGTCCCTGCAATTGCAAGTCCCATTCCAAGAGAGATGAAGGTGAATATTACAGGAAAAGTAATCGAAATAGAGCTAACAGCTTCTGCACTAAAATTAGGAATTTTAGACACAAAATACATATCAACTAAATCATGAATTGTTTTAATAAAGTTATTAATCATAAGCGGTAATGCCAGCAAGATTAATCCTTTATATATGTTTGGATCCTTTAATATTAAATATCTTCTATCATCATCTTTTGACATTGTTACACCTTCTCAAAATAATATTATATCACAAATAAAAACATGCACCCATAGTCAACATATTTCTTTTTGTCATATTAAAGATATCTACAAAAAAAACTATTATAATAGGGTACTTTAATTATATATATT
>CAYVZR010000030.1:0-14447 GCA_964456195.1 uncultured Candidatus Izemoplasmatales bacterium
TATCTCCAGATACAGATAAATTAAGTATTATAGATTTTGTTCAAAGGTTTGATATTTACATATTAGTAATTGTCTTAATTTGTGGAGGAATAATCCTAAAGAAAAAGTAAATGAAAATTTACTTTTCCTTTTTATATAAAGTCACTAAAATATGGTATAATTTTCTTAAGGTGGTGATTGTATGAGTTTTGTTAATTTATTTGTTGAAACAAATTTCTCAATGAATGGATCAAACATTAAAATCAAAGAATTAATTAACAAAGCAGTAGAGTATAACTACTCTTCTTTAGCAATCACTGATGATAAGATGTATGGAATTATAAAATTTTATAAAGAATGTCTTAAAAACAACGTTAAGCCTATTATAGGCCTAAATGTAATGATTGAAGGAATAGACTCTAATACAAACAGTAGATTATTGTTGTATGCTAAAAATAATCAGGGATATCAATCATTATTAAAATTGTCGAGTTTACATAGTATCAACGGTATTCTTACGATTAAAGAACTGAAGAAACATAATAAGGATTTAGTTTTTTGTTTGAATACAAATAAATCAGAATTAATTACTTATTTCGCTAACAATCAGATAAACGAAATGAATGAAGCCTTGAATCTCTTAACAAATCTAACTGAAGATTTGTTTTTTGGAGTTTCAGCAAATAAAGAATTGAATGAATTACTTGATAAAAAGTATAAATTAATTGTTTTAGATTATGTTCATTATCAAAATGAAGATGATTATATTGTCTCAAACACTTTAAAGAAGATTTTTTCAAAGGATTCTAATGATTTGTTTTCAGATAATATAGGCTTTCATTTTAAGACACCAGAAGAGATAAATGATATTTATAAGGATTACCCGAAAGCAATTGAAAATACACAAGTGGTAAGTGATTTATGTAATGTAGAAATTTCTTTTGATAAAACATATTTACCGAAATATAATATTAAACAAGATGTTTCATCAAAAGACTACTTACACGCTCTTGCCTATAAAGGCCTAGATAAAAGGTTATTAGGACTAAAAGTTAATAAAAAGACTTATATTGATAGATTAAAATATGAATTAAAAGTAATAGATGATATGGGTTATAATGATTACTTTCTTATAGTTTGGGATTTTGTGAAATATGCAAAGAAGAAGAAATACTTAGTTGGGCCAGGCAGAGGTAGTGCAGCTGCAAGTTTGGTGAGCTATTGTTTAGGAATAACAAGTGTTGATTCAATCAAATATGATTTAGTATTTGAAAGATTCTTGAATCCGGAAAGAATTACTCTTCCGGATATTGATATGGATTTACCAGATGATAAAAGAGATGACATTATAAAATATGTTAGAGATCTTTATGGGATTAACAAAGTAGCTAGTATTTGTACCTTTGGTACATTTCTTTCGAAATCCGCAATTAGAGATACAGCTAAAGCTTTATCAATTGATGGACTTCTTCTTGAACAAATAGTTGCTCATACTGATAAACATAAGAATATTCAAGACATGTTAGAAAACTCAAAAGATATTCAAAACATTGTGTCAAGAGAAGAAAAAGCTTTGAACCTCCTTCACATAGCTTCTAAGATTGAGGGATTGCATCGTCATGTTTCTACTCATGCAGCAGGGATAATCATTACAAGCGCAGATTTAACTGATTATACTCCAGTCCAAAGTGGTCTCCTAGATATGATGCAAACACAGTACGAAGCTAAAGATTTAGAAGAATTAGGGCTGTTAAAAATTGATTTTTTAGGATTAAGAAATCTTCAAAGTATTGATAAAATTGTAAATTTGATTAATAAAACTGAAAATAAAAATATTGATATATATAAGATTCCACTTGATGATCAATTAACTTTTGATTTACTCAAAAGAGTTGAGACAACTGGTATTTTTCAGTTAGAATCACAGGGAATGAGAAGTTTAATAGGACAAATGCAAATAGATAACTTCGAAGACATTGTTACTATTTTGGCTTTATTTAGACCTGGACCAATGGAAAATATTCCAACTTATATCAAGAGAAGAAATAGCGGTAAAGAAATAAAATATTCTCATAAGGTACTAGAAGAAATACTTAAAAGCACCAATGGAATAATTATTTATCAGGAACAAATAATTAAAATTGCGAATTTATTTGCGGGATATACTCTTGGTGAAGCTGATGTTCTAAGAAGAGCAGTAAGTAAGAAACAACAAGATGTTTTAAATAAAGAAAGAGCGAACTTTGTTAGTAAGTCCCTAAATAAAGGAAATACAGAAGAATTATCAAACGAGATATATGATTATATTGTCAAATTTGCAAATTATGGGTTTAACCGCGCACATAGTGTTGCCTATGCTATGGTTTCATACTGGATGGCTTACTTAAAAGCTAATTACCCTAAGTATTTCATTGGAGTATTATTGTCTAGTATTATTGGTAGTGAATCTCAAATGAGAAATTATATTTTCGAGTCTCACAAAATTGGAGTGAAAATTCTTCCTCCGTCAGTAAACAAATCTACTGATTTGTTTAGACCAGAAGGAACAGATTTGAGATATCCGCTTCTAGGCATTAAAAATCTGGGTGTAAATACAGTTAAAAATATTTTGATTGAACGAGAAAATGGCTCATTTAAGACATATATAGATTTTGTAAGTAGGACACATTCATTTTTAAGTAAAAGAGTTATTGAATCTCTAATTAGTGCTTCTGCACTTGATGAGTTTGGATACTCTAAGAAAACTATGATAGAAAAACTTGAAGAGGTTATCAAGTTTACTGAGTATGGAAACTATATTACTCAAGATGATTTTGTTTTAGAAGATGTTTTGGAGTATGATTTTCTAACACTTAAAGAAAATGAGAAATCTGTTTTAGGGTTTAATTTAGTTATGAATCCTCTAATGGAACATTTAGACTACATAAAGAAACATAAGTTATTGAAACCATCAAATATTGAAATGAAAGATGTTGGAAAGAATATTAGAATTATTGGGGTATTATCATCAATAAGAAAGATTAAGACTAAAAATGGTAAAGATATGGCTTTTATTACAATTCAAGATGAGTACAGCAAGCTTAGCGGAGTGCTATTTTCTTCAACCTTCAATGAGTATGTTAGTGCTTTAGAGAAGAATTGTGTATATTTATTTAAGGTAATTGTTGAAGACAGAAACAATGAAATTCAATTAGTAGTTCAAAAAATACACAAGTTGTAAAGCGTTTACTCAAAGATATGTTTTTATGAGTAAGTTGATTTGTGATATACTTAATATGGCGGTGAGATTTATGAAAAAGATTGCAGTAATGACATCGGGTGGAGACGCTCCAGGTATGAACGCAGCTATTAGAGCTGTTGTTAGAAGTGGTATTCATTTTGGCTATGAAGTATATGGGATACAACATGGATTCAAGGGGCTATGTGAAGGGGACATTAATATATTAGAACGTAATGATGTTTCTAGAATAATTAACCGCGGGGGTACTATTTTAGGTAGCGCTAGATATGAAGAATTTAAACAACTTGCTGTAAGAGAAAAAGCAGTACAGAAGTTAAAGGATATGGAAATTGAAGCAATAATAGTTATTGGAGGAGACGGGACCTATAGAGGGGCTCAAACTCTAACGGATATGGGTATAAAATGTATTGGAATACCCGGAACTATAGATAACGATATTTCTTCGACTGATTATACAATAGGATTTTATACAGCTCTTCAAACAGCGGTTGAATCAATTGATCGTTTAAAAGACACTTCGATGTCACATCAAAGATGTAGTGTTGTTGAGGTGATGGGGAGAAATTGTGGAGATTTAGCTTTATATGCTGGAATAGCTGGTGGTAGTGAATTTATTATTACGCCAGAAACTGGTTTTGATAAAATAAGATTTTTAAAACAATTAAAAGAATCTCATGAAACAGGAAGAAGACATGCTATAGTAGTATTAACAGAAAATATAACTAGTCCACATGAACTAGCTAGGGATATCGAGAAGCATTCAGGATATGAAACAAGAGCCACTGTTCTAGGACATGTTCAACGTGGAGGAGATCCAGTTGCTTTTGATAGAGTGTTAGCTACTGAAATGGGAGAATATGCTGTTGAACTTATTAATAATGGGTTTGGTGGTAAAGCGGTAGGGCTAAAAGGTATGGATTTAGTAGACTATGATTTAGCATTCGCATTAAACAAAAAACGAGAGATTCCAAATAAAAGATATGGATTAATTGGAAGACTCAAATAGGAGTGTTTGTATGATAGAATTTAATCAAACCAAAATCATTTGTACAATTGGACCCGCATCAGACAGCAAAGATGTAATGAGAAAATTAATAAATGCAGGTATGGATGTAATGAGAATGAATTTTTCTCATGAAAATCAAGAGAAACATTTAGTAAGGCTAAATGTTTTAAATGAATTAAATAAAGAATTAAAAACCAATGTTGCTGCTTTACTGGATACAAAAGGTCCAGAGATAAGAACTAACTCTTTTAAGAATGGTTCAGTAACTATAAAAAAAGGTTCAACTGTTACAGTTCACATGAGTGAGATTGTCGGGGATGAATTTAATATCAGTATTACTTATCCAAAACTTTATTCTGATATTAAAGTATCTGAAGTCATTTTGATTGATGATGGATACTTAAGCTTAACTGTTACAGAAATAGATTTAGAAAAGAAATTAATTATTACTGTTGCAGATAATACTCACACAATAAAGGATAGAAGAGGAATTAATGTACCAGGAGTAAAACTTCAACTTGATTTTATATCTGAGAAAGACAAAAGTGATATTGTTTGGGGTTGTAAAAATAATGTGGACTTCATTGCTGCTTCTTTTGTTAGAAGAGCGAGTGATATTTTAGAAATTAGAAGTATTCTTAAAGAGAATAACAGTGAAAAAATAAGAATAATTGCGAAAATTGAAAATAAAGAAGGTGTGCAAAATATAGATTCAATTATTGATGCATGCGACGGAATAATGATTGCACGTGGAGATTTAGGTGTAGAAGTCCCAGCTGAAGATGTTCCTGTAATTCAAAAATACATTATTGAAAGATGTCATATTAAAGGCAAAGTAAGTGTTACAGCTACTCAAATGCTTGAATCTATGATTGTTCACCCTAGGCCTACAAGAGCGGAAGTAAGCGACGTAGCGAATGCAATTTATGATGGAACAGATGCAATTATGTTAAGTGGAGAAAGTGCAATAGGATTGTATCCTATTGAATCTGTTGAAACTATGGGAAACATTTCAAGAAAAATTGAGTCTTTAGTAGATAGAAAGAGACTTGTTGAAAGAGCGAAGAAAGAAACTTTATTAGGTTCTGACATTGAAAATTCTATTGCAATTAGTGTTGCTCATACAGTAATGCAAAGCAAAGTGAAAGTTGTCATGGCTCCCACTGTAAGTGGAAATACAGCTAGATTACTCTCTAAGTATAGACCTAATGCAAGGATTATTGCCTTAACACCTTATGAAAATGTTGCTAGGAGTCTTGCACTTAATAGTGGAGTACAAGCAAGAGTAATAGCACTTGATAATAATTCTGAGGCTTTAATAAGAAAGGCTATTAAACTTGCTAAAGATGAGTATCATTGTAGTCCTGGATGTAGAATAATAATTACTGGAGGTTTCCCAATGGGTGAACCTACAAACTTTATTAGAATAGTAGATATGAAATAACCTTAACATTTGTTAGGGTTATTTTTTTTTAACTATTTTTCAAAAATACTTTACAACTTATATATTGTATGCTACTATACATTATATACTACTACACATTGTAAAGGAGAAAATTATGGGTGCACAATTAAAAAAAGGAGTTTTAGACTTAGTTGTACTAAGTAAAATAAGCGATAAAGATACTTATGGATATGATATATACCAGGAAATTAATAAAAACCTAGGTATTAGTGAAAGTACAATTTATCCTATTTTAAGGAAGTTAACTAAGGATGATCTTTGTAGCACATATTTAAGAGAATCATCAGGAGGTCCACCAAGAAAGTATTTTAAAATCACTTCAAAAGGTGAAAATAAATTGGTTGAACTAAAAGATGACTGGCGTAGATTTGAAAGAGTTGTTAATATATTAATAAGAGGTGATAGATATGAATAAGTTAGATTTTTTAAGAAGATTAAATAAAGAACTTGGGATTTTAGATGAAGAAGAAAAGAAAGAAATACTTGGATTTTACGAAGAACGATTTTATTCAGGGACTATTTATGAGAATAAAACTGAAGAAGAAGTTATATCAGAGCTTGAAAGCCCTGAAGTAATCGCAAGAAATGTACTTGAAGAATATGGAGTTAGTCCAAAGTATGTTAAAACAAAAGAAGAAAGATACTCAGGGATTGATCCATCTAAACTTATTGTATTAGTTATGTTTGATGTTTTCATAACCTCTTGGTTAATACCAACATTATTTTCTATAGTTATCGCAATTTTCGGATCACTACTGTCATATATTGGTGTAATACCATTAATAATTGGTACTAGAACTGAAACTGATGTATTTATGTTTGCATTTTCAACTGCGGCATATGTGTTATTATTCTTATTTGGATTAGTAGTACTTGAGCTTTCAGTATTTATTACTAAAAAAATCTTCTTGTATCATATGAATGTATTTAAATTTAGAAACAGAGAGAAGATTTCAAAGAAATTACACAAGGTAAGTGTAGATGGTTGGTTTAAAAAACATAAATTAGCAAGTACTATTAAGACTTTATCATTTGTAGCTGCTTTAGTAGTATTGGGCTATACAGGATTCCACTTATTTACTGGTGATGATAATGTATTTGATGTTTATTCAAACCAACCCCAAACAACTGATTTGTATACGGAAGATTTAAGTTCAGATATTATAGCGTTAGAATCTTGGAGTATTTCAACCAATTTTGACTCTATGGATATAGAAATTATACCTGTACTTGAAGACGAGCTAAAAGTAACACATAGATATGAAAAGGATAATGATTTCGCAATTGATATAAATACTAGTACAAATGTTATAACAATATCTAATGATTTACCTAAAAACAGATGGTTTAGTTTTGAAAATATGTTTACATGGTTCTTTCAATCAGATAGTATTAAAATCGAAGTTCCAGTTGCTTTAATACTTGGAGATATCGATATCAATACTCTTAATGGAGAGGTTACACTTATAGATTTAGAAGTTGGAGAATTGACTATTTCATCTTCTAATGGAAGAATCCGTTTAGACACAATTACAGTAAACGATAATGTGGGTCTAGATACAACGAACGGTGAAATATTAGTTCAAGACGTAATAGGATTTTACGAGTTGATAGCAGACACATCTAATGGTAGAATTGTATTAGAAAATGTTGCGTTCAGTAAGTATAACCTAGATACTTCGAATGGTGTGATTAAGTTGGAAAACTTAAATGTTGATAATAAAGATGCTACATTACTAATAGCTCAATCATCAAACGGAAGTATTGAACTAATAGAAGTGTATGTAAAAGATGTTAGATTAGATACTTCAAATGGAGATATTGATTATCATAATTCAGATCATACTTTTGTACTTGATAATTTTGATAAAGATACTAGTAATGGACAGATTTCAACAAATATAGATTAATAATATATATTACTTGCGCATATAAAAAAAAGATGTTAATATTGTACCGACCGAACATTCGGTCGGTACTTTTTTTAATATATGAAAGACAGGTGTTTAACATGAAAAATTTAGCAAAATATTCAGTAGACAAAGCCATTACAGTATTTATGGCAGTAGTAATTGTTGCCATATTTGGAGTAGTATCTTTTACAAGATTAACTACAGATTTATTCCCAAGTATGAATATCCCTTATGCAGTTGTTGTTACAACTTACATAGGAGCAAGTCCTGATGAGGTAGAAGAAATTGTTTCTAAACCTTTAGAAGAGACTTTTGCAACAACAGCAAACGTTAAAAATTTAACTTCAATATCACAAGAAAATGTATCTATTATTATGTTAGAGTTCCAAAGTGATGCTAACATGGATAGTGCTGTAATTGATATGAGAGAAAATTTAGATATGGTTTTACCAAATTTACCTGATGAAGTTGGTAATCCAATGATTATTAAAATAAATCCTAATTTGATGCCTGTTATGCAGTTTAGTGTTTCAAAAACCGGATTATCACAACAAGAGTTAACTTTATTTGTTGAGGAAGAAGTATTACCTCAAGTTGAAAGAATTGGTGGAGTAGCAAGTGTTTCTGTTAGTGGTGCTTACCAATCAGAAATTAGCGTTATCTTAGATGACGCAGCTATCCAAAATTTAAATGATACTATTGCCCTAACAGGGATGGATTTTGTAATCGATAAAGAATTGATAACAGGTATCCTGCAAGCTCAAAACTTTGCATTTCCAGTTGGTTATGTAAATCTTGAGGGGGTTAATTACTTAATAAGAGTCGGTGATGAATTTTCTGATTTAGAAGATGTTAAAGAATTGGTTTTGTTTGATTTAGGGCCAGTTAAATACACTCTTGATGACCTAGCCGATATAACATTTATTAATGCTAGTGAAAAAGAATATTCAAAAGTAAATGGAAATAACGCCATTACACTTACTATTTCTAAGAGTAGTGAATTTGCTACAACCGACGTTACAAAAGTAATTAACGAAACAATGAATGGTCTTGCTGATACAGAAGGTCTTGATTATACAGTTTTATTAGATCAAGGTGAATACATTGAAATGGCTACAGGCAGTGTTATTAATAACTTGTTAATGGGTGCTGCATTAGCTGTAATAGTATTATTTGTGTTCTTAAGAAACCTGAAAGCTACATTTATTGTTGGTATAGCAATTCCAATAAGTTTATTATTTGCGATAGTCTTAATTTTCTTATCAGGAATTACTTTGAACATTGTTTCACTTGGAGGTCTTGCACTTGGTATAGGTATGTTAGTAGATAACTCAATTGTAGTTATGGAAAACATCTTTAGACTTAAGAAAAAAGGATTATCAAGTAAAGAAGCAGCTATAAAAGGAACTGCACAAGTTGGTGGAGCAATCACAGCATCAACTCTTACTACAATAAGTGTATTCATTCCTATTATATTTATTGAAGGATTCATCAAAGAAATATTTATTCAAATGGCATTAACAATAACATTTAGTTTACTTGCTTCATTATTGATAGCATTAACTCTTGTTCCAAGTGTATCATCAAGAATCTTTAATGATCGTGATAATAACGCAAGAGAGTCTAAAGGGCTTGAAAAAATGAAGAATGTTTATGAAAAAGTATTTAAGTTCTCATTTAAATTTAAAGCAATTATATTACCCGCAGTATTATTATTGTTCCTAGGATCTGTATTGCTTGCTAGCACAAATGGATTTGAGTATTTCCCATCATCAGATGAGGGACAATTATCAATCTCAATTACAAATCCAGATAATGCTCCATTAAGCTATGATGATTTTGTCTTATTGCTTGATGATGTGAATGATGAAATAGTTTTATATGATTCAGTTGAGACTGTTGGTATAACACTTGGGTCTTCACAAGGTATGTTCATGAATATAACTGACACAGATTCAGCAACAGTTAATGTTATATTAAAAGATGATAGATCGATAACTACTGCGGAACTTCAAAATGAACTAATTGAGCTATTTGATGAAGAATTTTCTAATGTTGAGTATGCGATATCCGGAACTCAAGATATGGTTGAAGCATTTACTGGTAGTGGTATTCAAATTCAGTTATCTGGATATGATTTAGATACACTGAAAGAAGAAGCTACCAAAATTGCAAACATATTAGGCACAGTTGATGGATTGATTGAAATAGATAATGGAGTTGGAAAAGAATCTGATGAAGTTAAAGTAACTGTAAATAAAGATGAAGCAATAAAGTTTGGAATTACAACTGTTCAAGTTCTAGGTGCAGTAGCACAAAAACTTGCAGGGGAAGAAGTTGTAACTCAGTTGTCAATGAGTGGAGACCTATACGAAATCTATGTATATGATAAAGACTCAAATACAGATGAAACAACATACTCAATTTCTGATATTCAAGCCTTTGTAGTCGGAGTGAATATGTTCGATCCTACTCCAGAAACTCCAGAACCTGTATTTGTAAGCCAAGTAGCTACAGTTGAATTGATTAAAGGATTTACTACAATAAATAGAGAAAATGGTTCAAGAGTTCTTACAATCACAGCCAGTTTTGATGAAGGATTTAACTCTAGTTTAGTTAGTATAGAGGTTGAAAATGCCTTAAAAGATGGTTATAGCTTACCTGATGGATACGAGTACGAAATTCAAGGAGAAAACGAAGAAGTAATGAAAGCATTTGGAGTTTTAGGACTTGCAGTATTACTTGGAATAATATTGATTTACATGATAATGGCTTCTCAATTCCAATCATTAATATATCCATTTATAATCATGTTCTCAATTCCACTAGCATTTACTGGAGGGTTCCTAATCTTATACTTTGCAAACATGCCAGTAAGTGTAGTATCACTAATCGGGCTCATAATATTAACCGGGGTAGTTGTAAATAACGGTATAGTTATTGTTGATTACACTAATCAACTTCGTGATGAAGGAAAAAATATAATGGACGCTTTACTTGAAGCAGGCCGTACAAGACTCAGACCTGTTATCATGACAGCATTAACTACGATTCTAGCATTAACAACTATGGCATTGGCTATTGGTAAGGGTGCTGAAATGATGCAACCAATGGCAGTAACAACAATTGGTGGATTAATTTATGCAACTGTAATGACTCTAGTAATACTTCCAATTATGTACTTTGTAATTACAAAACATACACAATTGGTTTTAGGTATTGTAAGCATAGTTGTTGTCGCAATAGCAACTATAGTTCCGATAATTATGTTTGGGACATTATGGGCAATTTATATAGGTGCACCTATTGTATTAGGAATCATTGCTTTGTTGATTTTTCTTCCTAATCAAGGGGCTGATTTAGTTGAGTAGAAAAGACGAAATTCTTGAAGCAGTAATAACACAATTTCAAGGAGAAGGATTTTCTGGGAATTTAACAATTTCAGAAATAGCAAAGAAAGTTGATATCGGTAAAAGTACCATATATGAGTATTTTAAAACCAAAGATGATGTTTTCAAAGAAGCACTATTAAAGATGACATCTCAAAGCATTGAAGACGTACTTAATATAAAAAATATTGAGGCATTAGGTTTCGAAGATTCATTCAAAGCTCAATATTCTAAATTGTTAGAAGCAGCACAAAAGAGTAGAGTTATCTATCAATTATTTTCTCAAGATTTTATGCATCGAATGCCTTTGACTATAAAAGAGGAACTTGGTTGCAAAATGCAAGAAACAAAAGATGTAATTGAAAAGAGATTTACGATGATATTTGCTAAAGGAATAGAAGAAAAATTGATTCATATTGAACCGGATCCAGTAAATATATTAGTCTTCTCAAGCCTTATAGTAGGATCATTATTGAGATATTCAAGCACTAACGCAGATATTCCTCTTGAAATCTTGGTGGATAGAGTTTACAAAACAATTATTAAATTAGGGAATTAAAAAAAAGAAGACATCAACTATTTGATGTCTTCTTCTATTTCATAAGAAGTGCTTCTAAAGTCTTTGTAGTATACAACAAAATACTTATTTTTATATTTGGATATTACTGAGTGTTTGTATAGAGTGTTAATGCTATATTCCGAAATATGAGCAATTTTCTTAAGTATGACGCCCTTTTCTTCTTTTGATATGTCTATATTCCAAAATACTTTCGGCTTAATCTTAGAACGTAATAAGTAGTCTTTCTTTAAAGAGTAAATTATCAATTCATTATCTACGAAATTAAATAATCTTTGGTACACATCTTCAATTTGATATCCTTTAAAAGAGTATCTGTTTTTTAAGTAGAATTCACCTATTGATTTAAAAAATATGTATGGGTTGTCTGTTTCTTTAATATATTTTAATAGGTTTTTAGAAAAATATCCCTTGTTGTGGTAGATATCTAGCATATGTTCAACTAAATGAATCTCTTTAACGTCATCTTCAAAAAGAGTATCATTTGACTTAATTTCATAGGGTGCCTCATTGTCATATATATAGTTATATAAGTTTGCTTCTCTTCTTATTTTAGTTCCTCTAAGCATTTTTAGGAAGCCTAGTTGTAGTTCTTTTGCGCCAAGCATGAACACCTCGTTGAAAGTATTCCTAAATGATGACAGATTTTCTCTTGGGAGTCCTGCGATTAGATCCAAATGTAAATCAATAGTATTTTTATCCTGAATTAGAATTATGTTACTGAAAAGTTTTTCTTTGTCTTGGATGCGGTCTACTAGTTTGTTTGTTTCATAGTTTGTTGATTGAATACCAATTTCAAATCTGATTAGCCCTTTTGGAGCGTTGTTGTTAAGAAATTCGATGATTTTTGTATCTAATATATCTCCAGTTATTTCAAACTGAAATACAGTTTTATTATTGTTATTCTTGATAATATAGTTAAACAATTCTAGAGTTTTCTTATTTGCATTGAATGTTCTATCTAAGAACTTAATTGTTTTACTTCCATTGTTCATTAGATAGATAATAGTTTTTTTAACTTTTTCAATATCGAAATATCTAACTTTTTTTTCAAGAGAAGATAAACAGTAACTACATTTAAATGGGCAACCTCTACTAGTTTCGATATATGAGATTTTATTTGGAATGTCTTTTATGTCTTCTTTGTAGAAATGTGGAGATTTAAGTTTATCTAATTCTTCAATCTCAATGAGTGGGTTATTTATCAAGATACCATTATCTAAATAAGATATATTATTGATACTTTTATAATTCTCGTTACTATATAACGCTTGAACCAAAGAGTTAAAGGCTAATTCTCCCTCTCCTCTAACAATAAAATCAACATTATACTTACTTAGAAAATAACCAGAGTTATAACTAACTTCTGGCCCTCCTATTATAATTTTAGAGTTTTTTAGTGATAATTTGCTTAACAGTTTTTTAAATATGGATATATTCCAAATATAAATACTTAATCCAAGGATGTCAGGATTGAATGATTCAATATCATTAATAATCTTTGATAAATCATCTTTAATTGTGTATTCAAATATGTCCAAATCAAAATCACTGTTAGCCTTTAATAACCTAACAGCATTGTTGGTATGTATATATTTTGCATTTATACTAATTAATAGTGTCTTCATTGTTTATCACCGGGTATATTTTATCATATTAGGTAGAATATACCATTACTTTTGATGTATTTTGTTTATAAATCTTATTTACTAAATAAATCTTAATAATCATATTGGTGATTAAATTATGTTATGTTAATATATAATAGGTGGTGATTCAAATGGCAAAGTTTCAGCTAACTTCTGATTATGTACCAAAGGGCGATCAGATTAATGCAATCAAGACATTAATTGAAAACATAAATAACGGCGTAAAAGAACAAGTACTATTAGGAGCCACTGGTACTGGTAAGACTTTTACTGTAAGTAATGTTATTAATAGTATAAATAAACCTACATTAGTGTTAGCTCACAATAAGACTCTTGCTGGGCAATTATATAGCGAGTTAAAACAATATTTTCCAAATAATAGAGTGGAATATTTCATTTCATATTATGATTACTATCAACCAGAAGCATATGTACCTTCAAGAGATTTGTTTATCGAAAAAGATGCTCAAACAAATGACGAAATAGATGAGATGAGACATAGTGCAACTATGTCACTACTTGATAGAAAAGACGTTATTGTTGTTGCCAGTGTTTCATGTATATATGGAATAGGAGATCCTGAAGATTATAAAAACTCAATGATTATATTAAGAGTTGGAGAAGAATATGGTAGAAAAAATCTACTAATTAAGCTAGTTGATATGCTGTTCACAAGAAATGATATTGATTTTAGCAGAGGTACTTTTAGAGTTAAAGGAGATGTTATTGAGGTACTTCCTACATATTCTAAGACAATTGGAATAAGAATAGAGTTCTTTGATGATGAGATTGAAAGGATTAGAAAGTTTGATGTAGTTACTGGAGAAATAATTGATGATTTCTCATTTATATCAATTTATCCAGCTACACAGTTTGTTACAAATAAGGATAAAATTGAAGAAGGTATTTTAAGAATAGAACAAGAATTAGAAGATCAAATAAAATATTTTAAAGATAATGACAAGATTTTAGAAGCAGAAAGAATAAAACAAAGAACCAAATATGATTTGGAAATGTTAAAAGAAATAGGAAGTTGCTCTGGAGTTGAAAATTACTCAAGACATCTGTCTCTTAGGGCTGAAGGAGAAACTCCTTCAACACTTATGGATTTCTTTGGTGATGATTACTTACTAATTGTTGATGAATCACATGTTTCATTGCCTCAAGTAAGAGGGATGTTCAATGGTGATAGGAGTAGAAAAACAACCTTGGTAAACTATGGATTCAG
>CAYVZR010000031.1:0-13711 GCA_964456195.1 uncultured Candidatus Izemoplasmatales bacterium
ATATCAAACCTTTGAACAAAATCTATAATACTTAATTTATCTGTATCTGGAGATATATCAAAGTAATATGTTTCTAAATAATTATTTTCCCCTCTAATTTTTAAAATGTAGTCGCCAATATCGTTAACCTCTAAAGGAGAAGATACAAATTGGTTATTTAGATATCCTTCACCATTAAATGTAACTTCTACAGCCTCTAAATAAGTATGATTATTGATAATCCCATCCATGTCAGAAGTAATTGTGAAGTTATACGTTTCAATATATCCATTCACTCCGTTCACGGTTAACTCATAATTTCCTGGTTCATCAATTACAGTGCCTGATATATATACATCGTTGTTTACCAAAATGTTACCAGCGCTAATTAATGGGGTAACACTACTAGTATAAATCATATTATCTTCAATTCCTGAAATAGTTGGCTTCACTATAAAGTTATACTCTGCATTGTTATATAGAAGCTTGTAGTTTCCTGGATAGTTGATAAAAATACTATTTGAAATTGTTTCTCCATTTAAAATGGCTTGATTTAAAAATTCTATATTCACACTATCAATGAATACTTCATTGTTAGCTATATCAATTAACTCATTGGGAAATAGTATTGTCAAATCATCTCTGATTGCCCCGTCAATTAAATTATCGGGTTCGTAGTTAAAGAAAACATAGTTATTATCACTAGATATTTTTCTTATTTCAGATCCAATACTCATTTCATCAATATAATTGTAGTTTAAGTCATATGTTGTAAAATAATTCTCCATAGTTACAAACGAAATCCCATCATCATGTGACTTAATTGTATGGAAAATCAAAATATTATCAATTAGATATACACCCCGTACTTCTTCCAAATCATCATAATCAATTATTTCTTTCTTAATAAGTGTTCCTCCACTATCAAGAACAAAATACATCGCATCATAATAAGTTGGATTGCCTGTTATATGGGCACTTCCAAATACAATGAAATTATCGTTCATCTGCACAATCCCATTTACAATATATCTTTCGTCCTCTGTTAAGACTGCGGTAAAAAATGGATCAGTACCTGTTTTTTCAAGCGAAACCCCTTTTTCTCCATTATCGAAATAATCATCAACAATTATATCGAAATTATCAAATGAATAAATTCGATCATTAATTCCTGCATATACTTTTGTGCTAGGTAATACAAAACTTATTAAACATAATAAAAAGACAGCTATTTTCATATTATTCCTCCTCTAAAGTAATAATACTCATTTAAGCTGTCTTTTTCTTATCTAACTAATTAATCTTACAGTATCTCTAGCAATCATTACTTCTTCATTAGTTGGAATAAGTAATAATTCTATTTTAGATTCCTTTTTCGAAATCACCGCTTCTTTTCCTTGTATTAAGTTTTTCTTAACATCAAGCACTATTCCTAAAGCTTTAATCTTGTCTGCGACAAGTTTTCTTGTATCAACAGCATTCTCTCCGATACCTGCAGTAAAACAAATAGCATCGCAACCTCCAAGCGTTAAATAGTAAGCCCCGATGTAGTCTGCGATTATCTTAGCTTGTTTCTCAACTGCTAAAATGCTTCTTACATCTCCTTTATTAGCGGCTTTCCATAAATCTCTTGAATCACTTGTTAATCCACTTAGACCTAAATACCCTGATTTATGATTTAATTCATCAATTACTTCATCTAATGATTTATTTTCTTTTTGTGCAATGAACTGCACAATAGCAGGATCAATGTCACCACTTCTAGTTCCCATAGGTATTCCCGCAAGAGGTGTAAATCCCATTGATGTATCAACGCTAAGTCCACCATCAACAGCACATAAGCTTGCTCCATTACCTATATGACAAATAATCAATTTTGTATCTTCAATTTTTTTACCTAACATTATCGCTGCTCTTTGAGATACATATTTGTGACTTGTTCCGTGGAACCCATATTTTCTTACTCCATATTTAGTATACCATTCATAAGGTACACTATACATATATGCTACAGGGTTCATTGTTTGATGAAATGCAGTATCGAAAACAGCTACTGCAGGAATGTTTGGTAATGCTGCTTTGAATGCTCTAACACCAATTAGATTTGCTGGGTTATGTAAGGGCGCCAAATCAATAACACTTTCAATGGCATTAATTACTTCGTCATCTATTACTACTGAATCAGTGAATCTTTCTCCACCATGAACAATTCTATGTCCAATTCCTTCAATATCATCCAAAGAATTCACTATCTTTAGTTCTACAAGTTTATTTAGAAGCATATCAACAGCTACTTTATGATTTTTAATATCTAAAACGTCTTTGATTTTTTTTCCATTATGTTTGATTGTAAAAATCGAATCTTTTAGACCAATGCGTTCTACTACCCCACTTGAGATAATTTCTTCATTTGGCATTTCAAGTAATTGAAACTTTAATGATGAGCTTCCTGCGTTAACTGCAATTATTTTCATATTATTTACCCTCTCTTTTTTCAAACCATAAATCTATTTGAGAAATAGTATTATTTAAACTATCTAAATCGTTAAAACTTGGCAAATCAACCATTAAGAATTCTTTAGGTTTTTCAATATTCTCTCCGAACTTTCTTAAAATAAGAATGCTTTTTGGATTGTTCTTAAATAATGTTTCACTTAATTTAATAAGACCAAATATATATGCTTTTTTATCGATCTCGCTCTTAAATATTTTACTATCTTCTTTTTCAAAGAAATCATTTTCTATAATTGCAAAAAAATACTTACCTTCATTTAAACTATCAAGATGATGATTAATAACTTTGTAAGGTAAATAATCCTTATCGTCTTCACTAACCGGCAAATCAGTAACTAATAAATCAAACCCTTGATCATAATATGTTAATGTGTCTTGAAAAAACATCTCACTATTATATTCCATAAGATCTGCGACGTTTCTTGATATTTTGCATTTCAGTATGTCATTATCAATTCCAAATATTTTTACTTTCTTTTCTAAGTGATTCAAAATAGTAAATACAAGATTACCACTTCCTACAAGTGGATCCATTATACTTTCTAAAGAAATATCACTATATAGTTTTTCTACTAGATACCCTATAAACAGTCCAATAGTATCAGGTGTAATAAGTGCATTAGAAGAATATTCGTGTTTGTATCCTTTTAAAAGACCAAGTTGAACGCCTTTTCTAATCTCTTCATGTTCAAAAGAAACATCAACTATGTCTCTTTTATATTCTTTCATTTGAGAGATATCTTCTAGACTATACTCTCCAGAAAATTGATCATCAAGTAAAAAATTAAAAGCCTCATTCATACCTTCTAAATAACTTAATTTATAATTGTTAAAAAGTAAATTAGCTATCAAATCAAAGTAATCATAAAACTTTTCTATATTTAGTTTATTTATCATGCAATCACCACAAAACAATTATAAATCAATAGGACTTAAAAGTCTAAACAAAAGTCACTTTTCTTGTAGATTATCAGTTCTTTTGTTAAAATCTAATTAAGGAGGTGTATCTGATGAAAAAAATTGTGATTAAATTAATTGAAGGATATCAACAAAGAACAGTTAATACTAATGCTACTTGTAGATATCACCCATCATGTAGTACATATGCAAAAGAAGCATTTCAAAAACATAATTTCTTTTATGCATCTCTATTAAGTGTTTGGAGAATATTAAGATGTAACCCATTATCAAAAGGCGGATATGATCCAGTTCCTAAAACAAGAAAAGAAAGGAAAGAACTCAAATGAATTATTTAGATATAGTTCTACCTGGTAGCGATGATAACGTTCACTCTTTAAGAGATTTTAATGGTAAAAAGATAGTATTATACTTTTACCCTAAAAACAATACTCCAGGATGTAACCTTGAAGCAAAAGACTTCACTTATCTTAAGTCTGAATATAGTAAAAAAGGCTACATGGTTATAGGAGTCAGCCGAGATACAGTCAAATCACATAAAAATTTTATTGATAAAAAAGAACTAGACTTACTGTTGTTAAGTGATTTTGAAGAAAAATTATCGATAGCTTTTGATGTTAT
The DNA here is from genome assembly GCA_964456195.1 of uncultured Candidatus Izemoplasmatales bacterium. GTDB lineage: Bacteria > Bacillota_I > Bacilli_A > Izemoplasmatales > Izemoplasmataceae > JAFGXW01. Next base: position 4,033 of record CAYVZR010000031.1, read on the forward strand.
TAAAGAAAAATTGAATTTCGGTAAAAAATACATTGGTCTAGTTAGAAGCACATTCATATTAGATGAAAACGGTAAAATTATTAAAGAGTACCGCAAAGTAAGTGCTAAGAATCATGCTCAAGAAGTACTAGATTATCTATAAAAAAAAATCAGTTATTTAACTGATTTTTTTATGTATTTATTTCATTTGCTTTATACAAAGCGTATTTTACTCCAATAGGTCCGATTAATGCATAGAATAACGTAGCTATTAAGACAACAATAAGAATTGTTACTCCTTCTGACTCAAAATCAATTCTTGCTTGATAAGCCATTCCTAGTGCAACACCTGCTTGTGGCAACAAACTAATACCTAAGTATTTCCTAATTGGCTCTACAGAATGCATTATTCTTGCCCCTAAGTAGGCTCCAAATATCTTCCCAATAATTCTAAGTACAATATACCCGAGTGCTAGATAAATAACTAAGTTAATAACAATCTCTGCTTCTCCAAAGAAAGCAACTACTAATTCAGCTCCAGCAATTGTAAAGAAGGCAATCAAGATTGGAGGCGTAAACTTATCCACAGACAATTCCATATCATAAGTTTGCACTTTTGAAATAAGGTTTGTAACTGTAACTCCTGTGATCATTGGTGTTAAAATTGGAGACATATGTATTGGGAAATCCCCAATATGCAATCCCATTTTAGCGATTCCAACTGTAACTAATACTGCAAAAACACTAACAACAAGGAATGCTTCGTATTTATCTTCACTTTTTGATTTTACATATTTAATTATTAGGGCAACGATAAGTCCGAAAACTACTCCAACTATTAATGAAAAAAGTAGTTCAAAGAATGGTTCTTTAACAATATCAAAGAAATTCAAATGTAATCCTTTTTCGAGAGATTTTGCAATTGATAACAAAACACCAAAGATAACTACTCCTACTGCATCATCTAACCCAACTAAAGGTATAAGTGTTTTTGTTAAAGGTCCCTTAGTTTTAAATTTCTTAGTTAACAACATTATTGAAGCAGGTTCTGTTGCGGTAGCAATAGCACCAAAAATCAATGCTACTGGAACACTAACTCCGAGTAAAATTAACCCAACCGAAACTATAGTTGTCGTTACAACTGCTTGCATTACTGTTATTACAATAACTTCTTTTCCAGTTTTCTTAAGTCTAGAGAACACTAATTCTCGTCCAATTCCGTATGCAATAAATCCAAGTCCAATAGAAGAGACTACTTCTAAACTATGAATTATATCTTTTATCCCAAAAATAACTAAAAGACCACCAACAAATAGGCCAGCTAATATATATCCTGTTATGTAAGGAATTTTAATTTTTTCTACTAATTTACCTGTAAAAAGCCCTAGTAGTACTATCGCACCAAGTACAACTATACTATGATAAGCATTCAAACTTTCTACTGCTAAAAGGTAATTCATAATAACATCTTCTTTCAAATAAAAGTTAACTTTTTTAAGCAACTGTTTGCTATTTTACTCCTGTAGATGCAATATTGCAAGAAAAATAGCGAAAAAATAAAGAATCAGTTTAAACTGATTCTTTATACGTTAATTTCATTTGATTTTGACAATGAGTATTTAACCCCTATTGGACCAAATAATTCATAAATCAATGTAGCTATTAAAACAACTATTAAAATTGTAATCCCATCTTCTCCAAAATCTGTTCTTGCTTGGTAAGCCATCCCAAGCGCAACTCCTGCTTGAGGCAATAAACAAATTCCAAGATACTTTCTAACATTAGTATGTGAATGCATTAATCTTGCGCCAATATAAGACCCCATAATTTTACCTGAAGCTCTAGCTGCAACATAAGCAGCGGTTATACCTGCGATGGTTAGATAATCAGCATTTTGGTGACTTGCAAATGCTACTACAAGTTCTGCCCCAGCCAAAGTAAAGAATACTATCATGATTGGGCTAGTAAATTTCTCAACAACTACAGACATATCGTGTGATCTAACTTTTGAAATACTATTTGTTATTGTAATACCCATAATCATAGGAGTAAGTATTGGAGATAAATGGATTTGAAATTCACCTAAATGTATTCCCATATTTGCGAGAGCTACAGTAACAAATACTGCAAATATTGAAGTTCCTAAAAATATTTCTTCTTTTTGATAGTCTCTTGAATTAACAAAGTTTATAATTACAGAAACAACCAATCCAACTACAACCCCAACAATCATTGAATTCATTAACTCAAAAGTTGGTGAAAGTAACATTTCTTTAATAGATAGTCCAACTCCATCTCTAATTGAAATGGCAATAGATAATAAAATACCAAATAATATAATTCCTACTGCATCATCCATACCAACAAGTGGTAGCAAAACATCAGTAAGTGGACCTTTTGAACGATATTTTCTAGTTAACAACATTATTGGTGCAGGAGCAGTTGCAGTTGCTATTGCTCCTAAAACCAAAGCCATTGGTAAAGGTACTTTAATGAGTAATAATACTAATATTGTAAATCCTGCTGCCATTAATGCTTGAATAAAAGTAATAACAACAACTTCTTTCCCACTTTTTATAAGCTTGTTAAACCTTAATTCTGCTCCAATCCCGTAAGCAATGAAACCTAAAGCAATACTTGAAATTACAACAAGACTATCAATAAGATTACCAATACCAAGTAGTGTAAGAATTACACCAAGTAATACCCCCATTGAGATATACCCAGTTATGTGTGGAAGTTTCAATTTCTCAAACCATCTTCCAGCAAACAACCCTAACATTAAAATAAATGCAAGAACTAATAAAGCTTCATAGGTCGTTGTAGTTTCAGCTGAACTTAACAATTGAATAATCATTATAGTCATCTTCTTTCATATATATATATACTATATGTACTTCGATAGATATTTTACCCTTTTTCATAATGTATTTGCAAGAAAAATCAAAAGGTCTCATTAAAAGAGCCCTTATAAGAGCTTTGAAATTATATTATACAGTTTCCCATCTGATTCTTCTCTTCTCTACAACATTATATCATAATGCTAAATACAAACAAAGTATGGTTTGAGAATATTTTATATAAAAAAAGCAACCTAAGTTGCTTTGATTACATGTGGTGCGGGTAACAGGAATTGAACCTGCACTCCCGAAAGAACTAGATCCTAAGTCTAGCGCGTCTGCCAGTTCCGCCATACCCGCACAATAATAATGGCTGGGCTAGATAGAGTCGAACTATCGATCCCGGAGTCAAAGTCCGGTGCCTTAACCACTTGGCCATAGCCCAATAATGGGGCGACTGATGGGGATCGAACCCACGCGTGCCGGCGCCACAAGCCGGTGTGTTAACCACTTCACCACAATCGCCATCTAATCTCTATGCATAAAAGAGACTATATACATTTTAGACAATTGTCTAATAATTGTCAAGCAATATTTAAGTTTAATTTAATCAATATAAGCAACGGATTTTAAAAATAGTTGATAATCAAAAAGAATATATTCATACTTGAATTATTTTCAATATCTAGTATAATTGGTTGTTGTAAAGGCGGGGTTACTTATGAAAAAAAGAATTATTAATTCATTATTATTATTTGCATTTATTTTTACTTCAATTATTTATCTTGAAATTTTATTTAAAATTAGAGTACTAACAATAAATTTCGATCTTAACTTGTTAAGAGCCATAGTTTTTTCATTGTCTTACTCTTTTTTAATGATGTTCTTAATTATGTTTTTTAAAGAAAAAACAGTTAAGAGAGTTATGTATGCTTTAACAGTTATTATTACTTTCTTATATTTTAATCAAGAAATCTATAATTCATTTGTTGAGGGATTTTATTCAGTCACAGTAGCTGGAGACTTCACTTTAGGATTATCATTCTTAAATGATTATATTCAATCATTTAGATTTGGACACTTATTTTACATTTTGCCTACACTATCTTTATATTTATTAATCAAATTTAAGTTGCTTAATTTTAATATTGAGTATTGTACTCTTAAACAACCTTTAATTGTATTAATGCTTGGTTTCTTAACATTCTTTGTTTCTTTACAGACAATTGATGAATCCGTTGAAGACTCAACTAGCACTATTACTTATTCCGAAATGGACCTGTATACATATATGTTTAACCCTCAAGATGCATTAAAAAAATTCGGTTTACTAACCTACACACAAAGAGATTTCTTTAGTCTCTTTAGAACAGACCCACTAAGTGAACTTGAGTATGAAGTTTTACTTGATGATTATTTTGAAAATAAACAACCCCATATGACAAATCCATATTCTAATATTTTAAGTGATAAAAATCTAATTTTGATTATGGCTGAAAGTTTAGATACATTCGCAATTAACGAAGATTTAACTCCTGTTTTATATAGTCTAAAAAGTAATTATGCCTATTTTGAAAACTACTATTCTCCTCTTTATTATAGAAGTACCGCTGATTCTGAATTTTTAACTCAGACTTCTCTTTATCCTGATAATAATGTAACTTTAAGTATGGATGCATATATGGATAACACCTTTGAATTCACTCTTCCAAAAATGTTTTCTGAAAAAGGATACGATACTTACTCTTTCCATGACTATACAGATTACTTCTATCCAAGAGCACAATTTCATACACAAGCTCTAGGATACGATGCTTACTACGGCGCATATGAATTAGGATTAATAGATACTCCTTATGACGGAGGTTTAATCTTTAACCATCAGTGGGAAAGTGATTTAGAAATGATGGAAAAAGCTTTGCCATATTTCATTGAAGATAATCATTTCTTTGCTAATTTCGTTACTGTATCTGGACACTTCAGATATGATAAAAATCATCCTATTGCTCAGAAGAACGCCGAGAAAGTTGAAGAATATGAAATAGCTAATGGAATTGATCTTCCAGAAGATATATTTTATTATTTAGCTGCAAATATTGAACTTGATAATGCACTAAAATATCTATTTGAAGAACTTGATAGGACAAATCATCTCGAAGATACTGTAATAATGATTTATGGTGATCACTATGCATATGGAATTGATAGAGATACAATCTGGGAATATGATGATATGAAGGATGATGGATCTAATATGGACATTCATAATGTTCCAATGATCGTTTACTCATCTTCTGCGCTTCTTACAGGAACTGTATCTAACTACATGTCATCAATAGATATTATGCCTACTATTTCAAATTTATTTGATTTAAATTTCAATTACACGAGAGTCTTTGGTATTGATGCATTAGAAAAAGAAAATAACAATGTAAGATTCGCTGATATGAGTTTTATTAGCGAACATTACAATTACAACTCTTTATCAGAACAATACTTTGTTGAAGAAGGCTATGTAATGAAAGAAGAAGAGCTACTTGGAATCTATCACAAAATTGTAAATGATTATATGTATAATTTACTTGTATTACAATATGATTACTTTAAAGAAGAGGAAGTTACCCCTTAGTATTAAAAATAAAGCATTTAGCTGATTTTAGCTAAATGCTTTTAATTTACAATTATGAATTTTGTTTATTTGAATACCTATTTCCAAAATAATATATAATGTAAAACGATAAAAGTAATACTCCTTCAAAAACTAATAAATGCCAAGGGAATACCCCGAAAATACTTTCGACTTCAGGTGGTGGGCCCATTGTAAACATGTAATTAGCCTCTGGATAGAACTTTGTTGCACGCAATATTGCATTAACTCCGAGCATAGAAAATCCTAAAATATTTGTTATTACCACAACACTAATTAACCTTTTAAAATTGATTTTGTATTTATAATTAGTCAAATAATAAATAGGCACATATATAATCGCAGAATGAGCAATTATAAATTCATAGAAACGATATCTATCATATCCACCATTCCCAAACTCAGGAATACTAAAAGAAACGACCCCTCCGATTATTCCGGTGAAGAATACAAAAATAAATATTTTCTCATTATTAGTAATTAATAACACAATTGTCAATAAGAAGCTAATTGAACATAAGTGAAATGGTAAATATATCTCTCCCGCTCTAATTTCAAAAATCGCCAAAATTACTTCGTTAATAAATAGGAGTGCAGCTAATGAATATCTAATATGCTTTTCATATTTAGAATTAAATATTTTATCTTTCAGAAGAAAGAATATAATCATAACTCCTATAAAAATCATTATCATTAACAAATGCATTGGTGTAAACATATCAAATCTTAAATCAGGACTTGGATTAAAATTGAAAAAATTCATATTATTGCTCCTCTTTGTTTAGTAAAGAATTATATATTTCTAGAACATTTAGAGCATAGTTTTCAGCACTAAATTTCTCAATATTTATATTGTTGGAATTTTCTTTAATTTTATTAAACAATTCCTTATTGTTATATAGCTTATTAAATAAAGGAACAAAATCTAAATCATCAGTAAATGAGTATCCATTTACTCCAGGATTTATTACTCCTTCTAAATTATCATCATATTTTACAAGTAAAGGAACCCCTGAAGCAAGTGCTTCAATATAAGTTAGTCCTTGTGTTTCAGTAACACTAAAATTAATAAATAAATCTGAAATCAAATAATAAAGACTAACCTCTGCTGGCGGAACCATCCCTGTACATTTAACTAAATGACCTATTCCAAGATCATTTGCTAAATCTTTAAAGTGATTTAAATCAGGTCCACCACCTACAAGCAATAATTTTACGTTCTTTTTAGTCTCAGTAATCTTCTTAAATTTCTTGATTAATGTCTCCACACTTTTTTCTCTAGACATTCTCCCAAGAAATAATAAAACAAATTCGCCCTCTTTAATTGAACAATTTCTTCTTAATTCTTCTATATATTCTGCTTTATAATTCCCTCTTCTAAATCTATCTAAATATATTCCTGAAGGAATTACATGTGAAGATTTTGTATATCCATAGCCGTCAAAAGCTCTCTTTACTTTATTAGTCGGAAATATAACTTCATCAGCAGAATCAGCAAAACTCTTACTGTACATCTTTGATAAGAAAATTAAAGGTGATTTAAATACCTTTGTAATAAAGTGAATATAATTTTCATACATTGTGTGATAAGTGTGTACTACAGGAATATTAAATCTTTTTGCTGCTTTTCTTCCTAGTCTACCCATAGAAAACTCAGTATGACAATGAATAATATCTAAATTCAATTTCCCTATCTCTTCAATTTTTTTATTTGTAACCTTACCGACTCTAAAATCTCTCATTCCTTTCATAGGTAATCTCTTACCCTCAAAACGAACAACATTCTCTGAATACGTCGCAAGTTCATGCCCGTTACAAATAATAATTACATCATGCCCTAATTTTATTAGTTCTTTAGATAGTGTATCTATCGATATCGTTACACCACTAATAATTGGATAATAAGCATCGCTAAACATCCCTATTCTCATAATTGCACCTTCTTAGTAGATAATTTTATTTTCATGAATATAAAATAATATAAAGCAAAAAACAATCCCGCAACTAAGTAATGCACAGTTGCGAATACAAAACTTGATGCACCCGGAAACCACAGACCAAATACAGATTGATCAATAAGATAGAAATAGTCAGATCCAAAGTAGTTATTTATTGGTATGAATGAATATAATATCACTGCCATAACCCCGGTAATAATGAATAAATCTCTTTTACTTGGTCGATAATCTTCATATACAACCAAGAAAAAAGGAATCATTGTTAATAAGTAATGATCTATATAAAATGTCTCAGTTAGATTTGCTACATTATCGATTGGTCCATTTGGATAAAGAATACCAGCTAACCCAAGTGCTCCCCAATAAAATAAAAATGATTTTAAATATTTACTTCTTGTTAAAGTGTAAAACAGTAATACTACTGCAGAAATTCTGCACATATAAAAAGGCAAATGTTCTAGAGGATCAAAACCATCTTTAAACAATACACCTAAATATCTTGCTAGTTGAGTCCATATCAATAAGATTGAAGCAACTAAATATACCTTTTTCTTGTGTTTAGTTATGAAATCTTTATATGTGAAAATTGCATAAACAGTAGACACAGAAAGAAAAAGGAAAAATAAATATATAACGTATGGATTTACAAAATCAAAATACAGCATTTACTTCACCTCAGGCCCACTATTCTAAGTTAAATTATAACATATCAAGATAAAAAATAGTAATTTTTAATATTTAAATCAATCAAAATATCAACCTTGCTTCTTAAATCCTCTTTTTCAAAATATAAGTTTTCTAGAGGAATCCATTCGTCGGTCCATTTTTGTAACATTTTTACGCCATTTCTAGCTAATATACGGTTCTTTTGTAATTTTTCATTTATCTCTAAAAAGATTGATAAAGTATAGTAAGAAAATAAGTTCTCGCGAAGTGAATAGGCACCTTCTACAATGATTACTTGGTTGTTCTTTTGCTCGTCTCTTTTTTCTAATTGATTTGTCTTACAATTAAAGTGATTAGAAACAATATAATCTGAATTAAGATGTTTCATTATCTCTTTTTCTAATCTAAGGTAATCAACATTTCCTCCACTTTCAGATAACCTATCTTTAGTCTTCATCTCAGGAGGTAAAAAATAATCATCAGCATGAAAAAGAAGAGCGTTATATTTATCTCTCAACATATTACCTAAAGTAGATTTTCCTGATGCACTTGGCCCATCAATTCCAACTATTACTTTTTTATTTGATTTTATTTGTTTTTCAATTTCTACAAATATTTTCATTTTTATCACCTACAATTATTTTACCACAAAAATTATTTTTACGATTATCTTATTTGCATCAAAATTACTTAAATAAAAACCACTTCGATTGAAGTGGTTTTTTCATTATTCAGCAAACCAACTTAACCCATATCCTTTATATCCAACATGAATACTAAATACCGGACCTAAGTAACTTGTAAAAGTAAGTTTGGCATTAGGAAAATTAAGTAGTATAAATTCTCTTAGTTTTTCAGCACTTTCAAGAGAATGTGTATTGGTTATTCTAAAAGTAAGTTTTTTTAATGTACCTATATCCTCTTTGATGTTCTTTAATATATAATTATGAACTTTTGCATAAGTTCTTTCCTTATTTACTAGTTGCAACTTCCCTTTTACTATCTTAATGATTGGTTTTACCTTTAACACAGTACCAAGAGCTGCAGAAGCTACAGATAATCTCCCACCTCTTGCAAGTGAAAACAGATTTTCTGCCGTAAACATTTCATTTGATATTCCCAAAATTCTGTCTATTCTTTCGATAATTTCTTCAGCAGTTTTATCTGCATCAATCATATCAATTAATTCTAAAGCTATCATCTCAGTACCAAATGCTGCAAGTTGAGTATCAAATAAATATACTTTTGAAGGATCATCTAGCATATTTCTAGCAAGTTCAGCCGATTGAAAAGTTCCGCTAATGTTGCTAGATATTAAAACAACAAATATTTTTTCATATCCTTGTTTAAACTTCTCTTCATATAAATCTAGAAATTCGCCTGGAGCTGGTTGGCTTGTTGTGAATTTCACTCCTTTTGCTTGCTTAGCAAAAATGAATTCATTATCTACATCAACTTCTCGATGAGATATAGTTGATTCAACAACATTCAATGACGCAACTCCTATATTGTTATCAGTTCTCTGTTTTTCTGTCAAATAAACTGTACTATCCGTTACTATTCCATATTTTTTCATAAATCCATCTCCT